>CAYXDL010000093.1:0-7743 GCA_964463775.1 uncultured Hyphomicrobiales bacterium | reverse complement strand
GTGTGGCCGTGAACAAGGTCGGCGGTGCCAGCGAAGTCGAGGTGAAGGAGAAGAAGGACCGTGTCGATGATGCCCTGCATGCCACCCGTGCGGCGGTTGAGGAAGGCATCGTGGCCGGTGGCGGTGTGGCGCTGCTCTATGCCAGCCGTGAACTCGACGGTCTGAAGTCGGAAAACACCGATCAGGAAGCCGGCATCAAGATCGTCCGCAAGGCGCTGCAGGCACCGGTGCGTCAGATCGCCCAGAATGCGGGTGTCGACGGCGCAGTTGTTGCCGGCAAGCTGCTGGAGCAGGATGACACCAACTTCGGCTTCAACGCCCAGACTGAGGAATACACCAACCTGGTGGAAGCCGGTATCATCGATCCGACCAAGGTCGTGCGTACGGCTCTGCAGGATGCGGCCTCGGTGGCCTCCCTGCTGATCACCACCGAAGCGCTGGTGGCCGAGAAGCCGGAACCGAAGCCCGCAGCCCCGGCCATGCCCGGTGGCGACATGGGCGGCATGGGCGGCATGGGCTTCTGATCCCTCCGCGCATTGTTTCGCAAATCTGGCGGCCCCGGGAAACCGGGGCCGCTTTTTTGTCCGCTCCGGCGGATGACGGTCAGTTCAGGGCGAGGTTCTTTTTGGATAGCCGGGCCAGCCGGTCAGCATGAAGGCTGGAGATATACAGCCATTCATCGGTTTCCAGCACTCCGGTATTGACCGGATAGCGCCCCTGGGGGTCCTGCAGGTCGATGACGACCTTTCCGTTGCCGTCAACCGCCAGTACATGGCCATAGGCGACCGCGCGGGGGCGGAGAAAGGCGGGCAGGCGCTGCACGACTTTCCGCAGGAAGGGGCTGGTGGACAGGCTGTCGAGCACGGGGTTGCGCGGCGAGGCCAGCCCGATCCAGAAACGCCCGTTCTGCCCGGCGGCGATATTATCGGGGAAGCCGGGCAGGTTATCGATCAGCACATCCGTCGTTCTGGCCTTTTTGCCGCTCAGCCAGTACCGCATGACCCGGTAGCTGCCGGTTTCATTGACAAGAACGAAACGCTGATCGGGGCTGACGGCGACCCCGTTGGCAAAGTTCAGCCCCTCCAGCAGAACAGTGGTTTCACGCGTTTGCGGATCATATTGCAGCAGGCGGCCATGGCCGCCATGCTCCATGATGTCGAGCAGGCTGGCCGGATAGGTGCCGCCGAAGCGGGCCGCGGGAAATTTCGTCGTGGCATCGGTGAAGAAGATACGCCCGTCGGCGGCGATATCCACATCATCGGCATAGGCGATGGGGATGCCGGCGGCCTCGGTGCTCAGCACGGTGATGCGCCCGCTTTCATCGACCGACAACAACCCCTTATAGGCGTCGGCGACGATCAGGCTGCCGTCCGGGGAAAATTCCAGCCCCAGCGGGCGACCGCCGGTATTGGCGAATTCGCGCGCCTTGCCATCGCTGCCGATCTTCAGAATCCTGCCGTCATCGAGCGAGGTGTAGATATTCCCTTTCCGGTCGCGGGCAAGATCCTCGGGGCCGCGCCCGCCCAGGATGTCAATGAATTCGACATTGGCCAGACGATCGTTGACGGCATAGGGGCCGCTTGCTTCCGGTGCCTTCGGCGCCTGCCAGGCGACAGGATCGATCGGTACGGGCCACAGCAGCAGATAGGCTGCCAGCGCGATGACGGCAATAACGATGACGGCGATGACCTTACGCATTCTTTCCTCCCCTTATGCCATGCAGCACTGACCGCATGAAGGCACGTTTCCGGCGTGATCGGCCCGCCTCCCGGGGCCTGTCCGTTTCGGGCAAGTCTCGCAGGCGCGGGGGAATTGAACAACAGCTAATCACGCATGAGAGGAGGAACCTGTGCCTCATGCATAGCAGGCAGGCATGTGATCCCCCTTCGTTCCGGTCAGTCTGCAGGGAAACCAGGGGCTGGGAATGCTCACGGGATCAACGGCCTGCGGCTTCGGCCTCCTGGTGCAGGCTGCCCGCAATATCGCCGTCCTGTTCCATGATGCGCGGATAGTATTTCATAAAGTCGGCGCGGATCTGCCGGACGGGAACATCCGCATAACTGCCGCGATCGGCCAGGTATTCCATATGCCTGCGCCCGGCGGCATCGAAGGGCTGGAAGATGGAATCCTCCTCGCCGTCGAATTCCAGTGCCAGCACGCCGAATTTTTCGCACAGGCCAAGGTCGAAGGCCGGCGTCGCCTTGATCCATCTGCCGTTCAGCCATAACTCGCAATAGCCATGCCAGTAGAAGATATCGGTGCCGAGCATTTCCAGCAACCGCGGGCTGGACAGGTGATTCTTCACATCGGCGAAACCGACACGGGCCGGGATGCCGCTGGCCCGTGCCACGGCGGCCAGCAAGGCCGCTTTCTGCACGCACCAGCCCTGTCCTTCCTTCAGGCAGGCAGCGGCGGAATAGGCTGCATCCTCACGATAATTGCGATAAGGCGTGTAAGTGATGTCATCGCGCACGGCCTTGTACAGGCGCAGGGCCCGTTCCTTGTCCGTCGCCGCGCCCGCGGTGGCTTCTTGTGCAAAAGCGGCAATGGCCTTATCGGTGCTTTCGATGAACACTCCGGGGGTCAGGCACATGTCGGGGCCCGGGGCGCCTGCCCGGGCGGTGGGGATGTCCTGGGTCATAAAGCAATCCGCTGTTGTTCTGTACCCCATCATTAGGGCATGGCGGGCGGCTGTTGTAAATGCTTCCCGTTTCAGACCCAGCGGAAGACGGCAACGGCATAGAGCAGGCATAGGGCCACGGCCCCCCACAGGGGCGGCCCCGCCAGCCCCAGCCAGGCCAGGTTGATGAAGGCACTGCCGAGCAGGGAAATGAACAGCCGGTCGCCGCGCGTGGTGACGATGCCGAGAATGCCCCGTCGCGGCGCCCCGCCGGGGTGGCGCAGCTCCCATATCGTCATCACGATCAGCAGGGCGGCGATAAAGGCGAAGAAGAGGGCCGTCTGCCAGGTCCAGGCCATCCAGGACAGATCCATCATGATCGTACTCCCGCTCAGACCCGGCCGAGGGCAAAGCCCTTGGCGATGTAATTGCGGACGAAATAGATGACCACGGCGCCGGGAATGATGGTCAGGGTGCCGGCGGCGGCCAGCAGACCCAGCTCATAGCCGGAGGTACTGGCCGTGCGGGTCATGGTGGCGGCTATCGGTTTGGCGGCGACAGAGGTCAGGGTTTTGGCCAGCAGCAGTTCCACCCAGGAAAACATGAAACAGAAAAATGCCGTTACGCCGATTCCCGCGGCAATGGTCGGCATGAAGATCCTGGTAAAGAAACGCGGGAAGCTGTAGCCGTCCACATAGGCGGTTTCATCCAGTTGCTTCGGCACGCCGGACATGAAGCCTTCGAGAATCCACACGGCAAGCGGAATGTTGAACAGTCCGTGTGCCAGGGCGACGCCAAGATAGGTATCAAACAGGTTGATCGCGGAATAGAGCTGGAAGAAGGGCAGGGCGAACACCGCAGCCGGGGCCATGCGGTTGGTCAGCAGCCAGAAGAACAGGTGCTTGTCGCCGAGAAAACGGTAGCGCGAAAAGGCATAGGCCGCGGGCAGCGCCACGGTGACCGAAATCACCGTATTCAGGATCACATAGGCCAGGGAGTTGATATAGCCATTATACCAAGTCGGATCGGTGAAAATCTTGATGTAATTGTCCAGGGTGAAATCGATCGGCCACAGAGAGAAGGTGCCGAGGATCTCGTTGGTCGTCTTGAAGGACATATTGACCAGCCAGTAGATCGGCAGCATCAGCAGCAGGATGTACAGGGTGGGTATCAGCCAGGTGAGTTTTTTCATCACGACCCCTCCTTGGGTGACATGACCGTATAGAAGATCCAGGACAGCAGCAGAATGATCAGGAAATAGATCAGCGACATCGCCGCCGCCGGGCCGAGGTCGAACTGCCCTAGCGCCACCTTGACCAGGTCTATGGACAGCAGGGTGGTGGCGTTGCCGGGGCCGCCGCCGGTCAGGACGAAAGGTTCGGTATAGATGTTGAAGCTGTCCATGAAGCGCAGCAGGATGGCGATGGTCAGCACCCGGTTCATCTTGGGCAACTGGATGTAGCGGAAGATCGCCCAGTTGGAGGCGCCATCGATTTTCGCCGCCTGATAATAGGCATCGGGGATGGAGCTCAACCCGGCATAGGCCAGCAGCACCACCAGGGATGTCCAGTGCCAGACATCCATGGCGATCAGCGTCGCCCAGGCCGAGAACGGCTGGCGGGTGAAATTGTAATCCAGCCCCAGGCTGTTCAGCGTTTTGCCCAGCAGGCCGATATCGGGCAGGGCGAAGATGTTCCACATGGCACCGACGACATTCCAGGGGATGAGCAATGGCAGTGCCATCAGTACCAGACAGACGGATACCCAGAAACCTCTGCGCGGCATGGCCAGGGCGATGATGACCCCCAGCGGAACCTCGATCAGCAGGATGATGCCTGTGAAGGCGAGCTGACGCAGCAGCGCCGCATGAAAGCGTTCCGAATGCAGGACTTCCTGAAACCATTTCACCCCTTCGAAAAAGAAGAGGTTATCGCCGAAGGTCTCCTGCACTGAATAATTGACCACGGTCATCAGCGGGATAATGGCATTGAAAGCCACCAGAACCACCACCGGGAGGACGAACAGCCAGCCTTTCTGGTTCAGGGTCTTGTCGTTCATCGGGCCACCTCTTCGATCAGCCAGCCATCGGCATAAAGGCGCGTCTGTTCCGCAGCGAAGCTTAGCCGAACGTTTTCGGCCGGTATCGGCTCATCCTCGCCAATGAGCATGTGGATGCGGCTGTTTTCGCTCTCGGCCTGGATGATGCGGTAACGGCCCGCATCGCTGACCCTGACGATGCGCGCAGGAACCCCCTCATCGGCGAAGCGGATGAATTCCGGCCGTATGCCGATTTCGATCTGCCGTGCCGCCGGGGGCTGACGGGGCGGGTTCTGCACGGTTATGGGCGTGCCGGCGAAAACAGCCTTGCCGCCCTCCAGCGAGCAGGGCAGCACATTCATGCCGGGGGAACCGATGAAGTGTCCGACAAAGGTGTGCTGCGGACGTTCGAACAGTTCCACTGGTGTACCGATCTGTACCACCCGGCCGTCATGCATCACCACCACCTTGTCGGCGAATGTCAGGGCCTCGGTCTGGTCATGGGTCACATAGATCATGGTGCGGCGGATGCGCTGATGCAGTTCCTTGAGCTTGGAGCGGAGCTGCCATTTAAGATGCGGGTCGATCACCGTCAGCGGTTCATCGAACATGATGACATTGACATCGTCGCGCACCAGCCCCCGGCCAAGGGAAATCTTCTGCTTTTCATCCGCGCTCAGCCCCGCGGCGCGCTTGTCAAGCATCGCATCGAGATCGAGCATGGCGGCGATTTCCCTGATCCGCCTGGCGATTTCTTCCTCTCCGACCCCGCGGTTGCGCAGGGGAAAGGCCAGGTTTTCGCGTACGCTCATGGTGTCATAGACAACCGGAAACTGAAAGACCTGGGCGATGTTACGCTGCCCGGTCGGCATGTCCGTGACATCGGTATCGTTGAACAGAACCCGGCCCTCGCTCGGCCGCAGCAGACCGGATATGATGTTCAGCAATGTCGTCTTACCGCAGCCCGACGGGCCAAGCAGCGCATAGGCGCCACCGTCCTCCCATTCGATGTTCAGCCGTTTCAGGGCCCAGTCCTGCTCCGACTGCGGCTCCGGCATATAACTGTGACGCAGGTTGTCGAGGGTGATTCTGGACATTATTCCCCTCTCTGAATCCGGGGCGGAAAAGGATATGAGGCATTCATGGTTTCAGCCTCCGACCTTCCGGGGTGAAATACAGGCAATGATCCGTATCGATACCGAAATCTGCCGTCTCGCCGACATCGAGACTGTGAACGCCATGAGATTGGGAAATCCATGTCAGATCATCGAAGGTGAAATGAACCGTGCTTTCCGAGCCGCTGATCTCGGCAACCCTGATCCGGCCCGAAACGGGGGACAGCTGTGATGCCCGGTCCTCATCACCGCTCAGCAGACGAATGTGATGGGCGCGGATGGCAACGATCAGCGGTCCGTCGGGAAGGGCGGTGAGCGCATCCGGCAAGATCCAGCCGATATCGGCATTGACTGTGACTCTGTTTCCCTGCTTGAGGGCATTGGCGGTATTGATCGGCGGATCGGAAAAAATCCTTGCCGTCTGCAGATCGGCCGGGTCGTGATACAGATCGCCGGTCGCGCCGAACTGGGTTATGCGTCCTTCATGCATGGCGGCGGTATGACCGCCGAGAAGCAGCGCCTCCACCGGTTCCGTCGTTGCATAGACGACGGTGCAGTGACGGCCGCTGAACAGCCGTGGCAGCTCCTCGCGCAGTTCCTCGCGCAGCTTGAAATCGAGATTGGCAAGCGGTTCATCCAGCAGCACGAGATCGGAATCCTTGACCAGAGCCCGGGCAAGGGCCGTGCGTTGCTGCTGTCCGCCGGAAAGCTCGGCCGGTTTGCGTTCCAGCATGGGCGTCAGTTTGAGCAGTTCCGAAACCTCCCGGACGCGGCGGTCGATTTCCGCAGCCTTCATCCGTGCAACCCGCAGAGGAGAGGCAATATTTTCATAGACCGACATGTTCGGATAATTGATGAATTGCTGATAGACCATGGAAACATTGCGTTTCTGTACCGCAACACCGGTTACATTGCGCCCGCCGAACCACACCTCCCCGCCTGTCGGGCGTTCCAGACCGGCCATGAGCTGCATCAGTGTGGTTTTGCCGGCCAGGGTGGTGCCGAGAAGAATGTTGAAGCCATTTTCGGCCAGGGTGAGGTTTGCCGGATGGATATGCGCGATGCCATCCACGGTCTTGGAGACGTTTTTCAGTTCCAGGGTCACGATACGCTTCCTGTCGGATGGCCGCCGGGCGAGGCCCGCTGCGGAATGCCGATTACGGATGAAAACGGAAAATCAGAGATGCCAGGCCGGACATGCGGGCATGCCCGTATGCTCTTTCCGGCGCCGTGCCCGGGGAGAGAGGCCCTCCCCGGGCGGGCGGGCCTTCAGCCCTGCTGCCAGCGCTTGATCAGCTCGTCGTAATCGATGGTCTGACCCTGCGGTTTTTCATTCGCCAGCTTCTTCTTCGGTCCGCCGGGGCGGCCGAGCCAGTAGGAAGCCGGTTTTTCCGGATTCAGGCGCGGGCCGCAGCCATTATAGACATTGGCCTTTTCATCAGCGGCCTGCATGCGGGCCATGACCTGATCCATCTGTTCGGCCAGGCGGTCCATCGCCTGCTGCGGGGTGAAGGTGCCGGAGTTCACGTCACCGATATTCTGCCACCACAGCTGGGCCAGTTTGGGGTAATCCGGGACATTGATCCCCGTCGGCGTCCAGTTGACACGGTCGGGAGAGCGGTAGAATTCCACCAGCCCGCCGAGATTGGGTGCCCGCTTGGTGAAGGATTCATGACGGATGTCACTGTCGCGGATGATGGTCAGGCCGACATGGCTCTTCTTGAGCGAGACGGTCTTGGACACGGTGAACTGGGCATAAAGCCAGGCCGCCTTGCGCCGGTCGACGGGGGTGGATTTGAACAGGGTCCACGAGCCGGCATCCTGATAGCCGAGCTTCTGCCCCTTTTCCCAATACGGGCCGTGGGGTGAGGGCGCCATGCGCCACAGCGGCTTGCCGTTATCATCCACCGTATTGTTGCCCGCGCTTTTCGGCGCCACCATGGCGGAGGTGAAGGCCGTGTACCAGAAAAT
>CAYXDL010000092.1:0-7762 GCA_964463775.1 uncultured Hyphomicrobiales bacterium | reverse complement strand
AGAGCATGCGCCCGAACGCCCATTCACCGGCGCTCATGAAAAACCCGGCACCGAAACGTTCCGTAATCCACCCGGCCTGCCCCGTATGATCGGGGTGAAAATGGGTGCAGATCACCCGACTGATAGGCACACCGTCAAGGACAGTTGAGAAGAGATGTTCCCACAACTGGCGGATCTCAGCCGTCCCCAAACCCGTATCGACCAGGACCCAGCCATCATCATCGCGGAGCAACCACAGATTGATCGTTTCCAGCCCCCTGATCGGCAAAGGCATGCGCACCCAGAAAATTCCCGGCGCCACTTCGCTGGCCTCCCCTGCCTCCGGCGCCTTGCCCTGCCAGTAATCCATGATGCCCCCGGTTTCAGTCCATCCGCGGACCACCCTAACTTAACGTTTACGTAAACGTCAACATTCATGGCGTGAAATTGCCGGCCGCCACGGCGCGGTTTGACGAAATCCCGCAGCCGGAAAAGAAACCCGGAGGATGAGATCAGAAAAATGAAAAATCAGCAGGCGCGGACATACGCTCAGCGCACGCCCTGCGGCCAGATCACGACACGCACGGTCTGCATCAGAACGATCAGGTCCAGGAAAATGCTGTAATTCTTGATATAATAAAGATCGTAGGAAAGCTTCTCCCGCGCATCGGCCACCGAGGCCCCATAAGGATAATTCAGCTGGGCCCAGCCACTGATCCCCGGTTTTACCTGATGGCGTTCCTCATAATAGGGGATTTCCATGCTCAGGCTCTCAACGAAGAACGGGCGCTCAGGACGCGGGCCGATAAAACTCATATCCCCTTTGAGCACATTGAAGATCTGGGGAATTTCATCAATCCGGGTGGTGCGGATAAAGGCGCCGATGCGGGTGACGCGCGAATCCTTTTCCGCCGCCCAACGCGGCACGCCATCGCTTTCAGCATCCGTGCGCATCGAGCGGAATTTCAGCAGCATGAAGGTTTTGCCGTCCCGCCCGACCCGCTCCTGCCTGTAGAAGACCGGTCCGGGGCTGGTCAGCTTGATGCCGATGGCGGTCAGAATGAGGACCGGCAGACTGAATACGAGCAACAGCAGGCTGGCGGTAATATCGAAGATTCTCTTCAGCACCTGCTGCGGGCGGCTGGCGGCAAAATTCTCGGAAAAAATCAGCCAGCTCGGATGCAGGGCATCGAGATCGACCTTGCCCGTCTCGCGTTCGAAAAAGGTCGCGTATTCGACAATACGGATACCGGCGGATTTGCAGGTCAGCAGGTCACGCATGGGTAACCCGGCCCGCCGGTCGGCGGGGGCGACAACGATTTCATCCACCTTTTCGTTCTGAGCCAGATCGAGAATGCTGTTGACGCCGCGATATACCTGCTCTTCCGGCACTTCGGGGGCGATATCGGTCAGCGCCACGAAGCCGACACAGACGAAAGAAGGAGATTCACGCCTGGCCAACTCGGCGATCTTGGCCGCGTTCTTGCCGATCCCGATCACCAGAATCCGGCGTTTGAAGGTATCCAGATGGCTGATACGCAGGAATATCCAGCGTGAGGCCAGCAACAACAGCAATGACAGGGGAATGGCGATGGCCAGGGCGCTGCGCCAGATGCCGATATCACGGAAAACATAAATCAGAATCGTCAGCAGGACAAAACCAAGGGCGAAACTGGCCAGCAGACGAATGAAGGTCATCCATAAATCGTTCGCCGTTTCCCGCTGGTACAACCCCAGGGAAACCATGGACAGCCAGAATATCCCGGCATAAATCGTCGCTTCCGGCAGAAAGTTCTGTCCCAATGCCGCCGGATCGAACCGGCCTTCGATTGCCAATCGCACCGTCTGGGCCGCCAGCATGCTGAAGCCCAGCAGCAGCAATTCGATCAAGCCCAACAGCACGAATGTGCGCTGAATGTAATGTCCGAACAACCTGATCATCAAAACCTTCCCATGGCGATCCGGCCCCGGGCCGAATCAAATGCCGACGCTACCCGTGGAGCCCCCCGCGCTCCCGCCCCTGATGGAAACCCTTTTTCTGCACACCGGCCTTTTCAGCACACCGGCGCCCACCATCCCCCGGTCATCGTGAATCCTCGCTGCAGCAACCGGCACCGCCAGGGTTCGCACGGCACGTTGGTTTACCATAACGATCCCCGCGGCACCCCTAACAGATCCGCCCGTCCGTAACCGGCGCCGGGTCGGCAACACAGCCAGAATGGCAGACCTTCCGCCATTCCGCCGTGATTCGCATCACATGCCGCTCACCGCATTTATGCAGGGGAAGCTGCTCAATTCAGCGACTTATTCAGTTCATTTAACAATTCCCGGCAATAAAAACCTAAACCACCATAAGCAATTAAGGCGCTTCCCTGTAATAGCAGGGTTTATGTGGCCTGACCTCGTCTCCGTGAAGCCTACAACACCGCAATAAGGTTAATAAACAATTGTCGGTTTTTTTTACAGTCGAAAATTTCATCTGCCGCCCTGCAGGCCATAAAGCGCTCTTTTCTGCGAAAAATTCTCACATAAGAATTCTGGCCTAATTCTTGCTTCATATCAAAGCAGGTTGGGGAGGAGACGGCTGCGTCCGAATAACCGGAAAAGCCGGCAGAAACCGGCTGCATGAATGGGAAAAGACAATGAGCGCGCGCTATTCGGTCCGGAAATCTTTTTTGCTGCTGGTCGTGGTGGCTTCGTTAAGTTGGCTTGGCCTGTTCGTCATCGCCCGCTATGCACCCGAAATCGCCGGGCAGATCGTCACGGCGGGGGAGAACCCCGCCGATCGGGACAGCGGTTCCAGTGATGCGACCCGCATGAATGCCATCATGCCCGCCGCCGGGCCGGGAACCGGTCAGCACTAACCGGCACGCGCCTCTTCGGCAATCCTGTCGAGAAAGCGCATGAAGACCCGCGCGCCCGTATCCGCATCCTCCTGCGTGATCGCCTCTGCCGGATTATGGCTGATCCCGCCCTTGCAGCGCACGAACAACATGCCGACATCGCATAAAGAGGACAGCGCCACGGCATCATGCCCGGCACCGCTGAACAAGGTCATAGGGCGGATGCCCTCATCGGCAATGGCCTGTCTGCCCGCCTCGACCAGCCAGGGCGCGCAGGCCACGGCCGGTTCGGCATAGATATCCTCGATTTCCAGTGACAGACCGCGCCGGGCGGCGATTTCCCCGAATGCCGCGCGGATTTCGGCCAGGGCCCTGTCCCTGTCCGCATCCCCTGGCGCGCGCACATCCAGACTGAAGGAGGCAGCGCCGGGAATGACATTCGCCGCCCCCGGGCTGGCATCGGCAATACCGACGGTGCCGACCAGATCCCCGCCCTCCGCGCAGATGCGTTCCACCGCCAGTATGGCCTCCGCCGCACCGGCAAGGGCATCGCGACGCGCCTGCATCGGCACGGTGCCCGCATGCCCGGCCATACCCTCAAAGCGCACCATCGAGCGGGTGGCACCCGCAATCGCCGTGACCACGCCCACGGGCAGGCCCTCGGCCTCCAGCACCGGTCCCTGCTCGATATGCAGTTCCACATAGGCCAGCACATCCCCGGCCCGGCGGGCGATCGCCGGTATTTCCGAAGGTTTCAGCCCGAACTGCTCCAGCGCCCGGGCGATCGTTACCCCTTCACGGTCGCGTTTGCCCAGCACGTCCATATCGAAACCGCCGGCCACGGCATGGCTGCCAAGCAGAGTAGTGCCGAAACGCACCCCTTCCTCATCCCCGAAGGCGATGACCTCTATATCGAAGGGCAGACGCCGCCCCTGCCTGTTCAGGGCCGCGATACAGGCAATGGGTGTCACGATCCCCAGCATGCCGTCATATCGGCCGCCCTGACGCACCGTATCCTGATGCGAGCCGGTAATCAGACAGCGACGCACAGACCCGTCACCGCGATAGCGGCCCACGACATTGCCTATGGCATCGATGCGGGTTTCCATCCCGGCCTCATCCATCCAGGTACGGATCAATGCCATCGCCTGTTTATGTTCGGGGGTGAGAAAATGACGGCTGACCCCGGGCCCTCCCTCACTGCAGCGGGCCAGTGCATCGGTCATGGCCATGATGGCCGCGCCCATCTTTTCATCCGGTTTCATGCTTTCTCCCCTTCGGCGGCAGCCTGCAGACTGCGGGAAACGATCTCGTAAGTACCACGCGAAAGATCCGCCTTGTCCAGAATGCGGCGCATTTCCCGTTCCATCAGTGCCTGACGGACAGCATCATGACGGCGCCATTCACGGAACGCCGCCGCCAACCGCGCCGCTACCTGGGCATTGATGGCATCCATTTTCAGAATCCAGTCGGCAACAAAGGCATAGCCCCTGCCGTCGGCGCGATGAAACCCGACGGGATTGGCCATGGCAAAGGCACCGATCAGTGCGCGCACTTTGTTGGGACTGCGCGGATCAAAGGCCGGATGCTCCTGCAGCGCCTCCACCCGGCTCAGGGTATCAGAGGCTGCTACGGTTGCCTGAACGGAAAACCACTTGTCAATGACATTGGCATCGTGACGCCAGCGATTATAAAAATCCTCAAGCGCCGCGCGGCATGCATCGCGCCTTGCACCATCGGGCCGCCCGGCCGCATCCGCCAGGACCGACAATGCCGCCATGGCATCGGTCATGTTTCCGGCCGCATGGTACTGCTCCAGCGCCAGGGACACCCCGGCATCGGGCCCGGCGGCATAAAGATAACCGAGCGACAGATTGCGCAGAGACCGCCGTCCCGCATCCCCGGCCGAATAGCGGTACGGGCCCGAGGGGCGCAGGCGTTCATAATGGCCGGCCCATTCCTCTCTCAGCCCGGTGCCGAGGCTGCGGCGGATCGCCTCATGCGCATCGTGCAGGCGATCGACCTCGATCACCTGCATCTTCTGCGCCAGATAGGTCTCCCCCGGCAGGGTCAGCAGCAGGGCCTGATGCGCCGGCGAAAGGGCCGGATCGGCCAGAACCTTCTCCGCCGCCTCCACAAGCTGTTCCGCCGCCGCGACATTGCGCCCGCGCATATGATCGAACACGGCGGTCACACCCAGATTCTGCGCGGCCTCCCACCGGTTGAAGAAATCGCTGTCATGAGACAGGAAAAAGGCATCGTCCTCCGTATTGCGTGCCATCTTCAGAATCACCGGCGCGCTGAAACCCCGCAGCAGGGAAGGCCGGGGCGGTTCGGGGATATCCTCGAAGATGACCTCCATGCTTTCCTCGCGCAGATGCAGCATGCGCTCCCGCGGTGACGAATCGTCTCCCTCCCCGGCAATACGCAGCGGCAGCTCCCGCCCCTGCCCGTCCAGCAAACCGAGGCGCACGGGAATGTGCAGAGGCTTCTTCACCGGCTGACCCGGCGTCGGCGGGCAGGACTGGCGCAGGGACAATCTGGCCTGCCTGTTTTGCCTGTCGTAATCGAGCGCGGCCTCCAGCACCGGCGTGCCCGCCTGATCGTACCAGCGGCGGAACACGGACAGATCGGCCCCTGTCGCATCCTCCATCGCCTGCACGAAATCGTCGCAGGTCACGGCCTGCCCGTCATGGCGGCTGAAATAGAGATCCATGCCCTTGCGGAAACCTTCCCGGCCCAGAATCTCCTGAATCATGCGGATGACCTCCGCCCCCTTTTCATAGACGGTGGCGGTATAGAAGTTATCGATTTCCATGTAACTGTCAGGGCGGACGGGATGGGCCGTCGGCCCCGCATCCTCGGGGAACTGGGCGGCGCGAAGCTGGCGCACATCGCGCACCCGGCAGATATCACGCATCCCCTGATCGGCGGAAAACTCCTGATCACGGAAAACCGTCAGCCCCTCCTTGAGGCTGAGCTGGAACCAGTCGCGGCAGGTGATGCGGTTCCCGGTCCAGTTATGGAAATATTCATGGGCAACGATGCTTTCGATATGGGCATAGTCCATATCCGTCGCCGTCGCCGGATCGGCGAGAATATATTTGGAATTGAAGATGTTCAGGCCCTTGTTCTCCATGGCGCCGAAATTGAAATGCTCCACCGCCACAATCATGAACACATCCAGATCGTATTCGCGTCCGAAGCGTTCCTCATCCCAGCGCATCGCCCGCTTCAGGGCATCCATGGCGAAGCCACAGCGGGGCAGGTCCTTTTCCTCGACATAGATCCTAAGCGCCACCTTCCGCCCCGAGGCGGTGGTGAAGCTGTCCTCATGAGCACGCAAATCCCCCGCCACCAGAGCGAACAAATAAGAGGGTTTGGGAAAGGGGTCCTGCCAGCGCGCCCAATGGCGCCCATGACCGGCATCGCCGGTTTCGATCAGATTGCCGTTGGACAGCAGCACCGGATAACGCTCCCGGTCCGCCGTTATGCGCACCTCATAGACCGCCAGAACATCCGGCCGGTCGATGAAGGGGGTGATCCGGCGGAACCCCTCCGCTTCACATTGAGTGCAGAACATGCCGTTGGACATATACAGCCCCTGCAGGGCAGTGTTGCCCGCAGGATCGATCCGGACCTCGGTTTCGACCACGGCCCTGTCCCTGTCGCAGGGGATGATCAGCAAATCATCCTCAAAACGGTAGCCCTCAGCGCTCAGCATCTGACCATCAAGGCTGACGGCGCATATCCTCATGGCCTCGGCATTCAGGCACAATTCCCCGGCCGCCGGATTGTCACGGTGGATTTCAAGGCGGGATTTTACAATCGTGCGTTCATCCTGCAAGTCGAAGGCCAGAGAAACATGGCTTATCCGGTAATCGGGCGGCCTGTAATCACGCCGATATTTTATTTTCGCGTTTTTTTTCTCTGTTTTTTCCATCTTTTGGCGTTCCTGCTGACTGAATCCGAGCTTCAGGGCGACGTTGCGGAAAATAAGGGGTACGGGGTATTGCCCATGATGAGCACCATCCCCATATGCATCGCGACCGTACCCCAAGCTACGATAAGCTTCCAAGCTTGATTTTGGCGAAAAAAACCCTATGAAAGGGCACGCGATCTTTTTTCTTCCGGAACAATGGCAAACCAAGCGGATATCATGAGCACCGAAACCCTTGTCCTGCGCCAGGACAAAACCGACGAGAAACCCCGTGGCACCCGCGAGCGGCGCATTTCCCAGAAAGAGTGGCCCACCATCCTGGAACGCCACGCCAATGGTGAAAGCATCAATGCCATCGCCCGCGATTATGGCGTAACCGGCCCGGCTATCCGCTACATCGTCAACAAGGCGCGCAAAACCAGCGAAGAACAGGCGACTCCCCCCGCCGGCGGTCAAAGCGCGGCGGAATCACCGGCCATCGGAACAACCACCGGCGACGGCGAGGATGCCCCGGCCTCTGCCGCAGCACCGGTGCAGGCAGCGGAAAAAGAATCCGCCCCCGCCTTTTCCCCGGCAGGCGGCGAATATACCAAGGAAGCCGTAAAAAGACTCGCCGCTGCGGCGGCAGCCTGCTGTGCGACGGTCGAAAATGCGGGCCACTCCGCCCGGGAACTGGCCGAGATCAAGGCCCGCCTGCATGAGGTGCGCCGCGCGCTGGCCGCCATCGAGATCGACGTCTGGAAACACGAAAGCCGCCGCTGATCACAGGCCGCCTGCGGCAATACCGACCAGATGCGTCACCTGCCTGCCGCCCGGCAATTCCCCGGGCGGGGCCACCGGCCATTCCCAGCATTCCCCCACCAGGGGCAGGGTATGGCCGAAAAGGGCATCCTCATCCTGCTCCGGACGGTCACGGACAAGGTAATACCGCCGCAGATCGGTCACGATCAGCCAGCGGCGGCAACCTGCCAGCAAACCGATGTGACGGGCGATGACATCC
>CAYXDL010000091.1:6796-7894 GCA_964463775.1 uncultured Hyphomicrobiales bacterium | reverse complement strand
CGTCTGCTCCGGGGGGCTTTGGTGCCTTTAGCTTTCCTGCCCACCGGCCGGCTCTTCGCTGAACCCTTCCGGCGCTTCATAGCCGGGGCCGGCCAGCATGGTGCCGACGCCATGGCGGGTGAAGACTTCCAGCAGCAGCACATGCGGCAGCCGCCCGTCGAGAATGAAGGCCGAATTGACGCCGCCCTCGACCGCATGCAGGCAGGTTTCCACCTTGGGGATCATGCCGCCGCTGATGGTGCCGTCGGCGATCAGGCGGGGCACATCCTCCACCGTCAGGGTGTGTATGAGCGCGCCCTCCTTGTCCAGAACCCCGGCAACATCGGTCAGCATCATCAGTTTTTCGGCCCTGAGCGCCGCCGCGATATGGCCGGCGGCGGTATCGGCGTTGATGTTATAGGTTTCACCCCGGGCACCGATGCCGATGGGCGCGACAACCGGGATGGCATCGCTGAGATGGATGTTTTCCAGCACTTCCGGATTGATGCGCGCCGGTTCACCGACGAAGCCGAGATCCAGCACCTTTTCGATGCTGGAATCGGGATCGCGGCGGGTGCGCTTCAGCTTGCGCGCCTCGATCAGGCGGCCATCCTTGCCGGAAATGCCGATGGCCTTGCCCCCGGCATTGTTGATGGCAGTGACGATCTGCTTGTTGATGGAGCCGGAAAGCACCATTTCCACCACATCGACCGTCTGCTGATCGGTGACCCTGAGCCCGTCGACGAAACTGCTGTCGATCTTCAGCTTTTTCAGCATGGCGCCGATCTGCGGCCCGCCGCCATGAACGACGATCGGGTTGATGCCGACCTGCTTCATCAGCACGATATCGCGTGCGAACTGGTCCGACAGGCGGGCATCGCCCATGGCGTGGCCGCCATATTTGACAATGAAGGTTTTGCCGGAGAAGCGCCGCATGTAAGGCAGGGCTTCGGACAGGATGCGCGCTTTGGCAAACAGTTCTTCGTTCTGCATCGACCCGTTCTCCGTATGGCGGGGTTCACATCACCCAGGTTTCGGCCAGGGCGGCGATTTCGGCGCGCACGGCATCGAAGCCCAGATTTTTCGCCGAGCTGGTCACCAGGACATCCGGATGCGCCG
>CAYXDL010000091.1:0-6786 GCA_964463775.1 uncultured Hyphomicrobiales bacterium | reverse complement strand
CATTGAAGCCTGCCCGCTCCGGCTGATCTTGTCGGCCTTGGTCAGGACAATCTGATAGACGACGGCCGCCGTGTCCAGCATGGACATGATCTCCTCATCCACCGTCTTGATGCCGTGGCGGGAATCGATCAGCAGAAAGACCCGGGCCAGGTTGGGCCGTCCGCGCAGAAAATCGTTCACCAGCCGGGTCCAGGCACGGACATGTTCCTTCGGGGCGCGGGCGTAGCCATAGCCCGGCAGATCGACCAGGCGTATCTGTCCGTCCAGATCGAAGAAATTGATCTGCTGGGTGCGCCCCGGCGTGTTCGATGTCCGGGCCAGGTCCCGCCGCCCGGTCAGGGCGTTGAGCAGGCTGGACTTGCCGACATTGGATCGCCCGGCAAAGGCCACTTCGGGCAGGGTGCCCTCGGGAAGCTGGCGCAGGGAGGCCACCGAGAGCATGAAACGGCAGTCGCGGGCAAACAGTTTCCGCCCGGCTGTCAGAAGCCGGGCGGTTTCATCGTCATGTTCCTGCATCTCATCCATGGGGATGCCCGCCCCTATTTCGGCGTCGCCCCATGGGTGGCGGCGACCCGTTTCATGATGAACCACTGCTGGATGATGGTCAGCACATTGTTGGTCGTCCAGTAGAGTACCAGCCCGGCCGGGAAACCAGCCAGCAGGAAGGTGAACATGATCGGCATGAAGGTCATAATCTTCGCCTGCACCGGGTCGGCCGGCTGGGGGTTCAGCTTCTGCTGTAGATACATGGTGATGCCCATGATCAGCGGCAGAATGCCCAGATGCAGGAAGGAAGGCGGCGTCCACGGGATCAGGCCGAAAAGGGTGAAGATGTTGGTCGGATCCGGGGCCGAGAGATCATGGATCCAGCCGAAGAAGGGCGCATGGCGCATCTCGATGGTGACGAACAGCACCTTGTAGAGCGAGAAGAACACCGGAATCTGCAGCAGGATCGGCAGACAGCCCGAGACGGGATTGACCTTCTCGCGCTTGTACAGCTCCATCATTTCCTGGTTCAGCTTCTGACGGTCATCGCCGCAGCGCTCACGCAGTTCGGCAATCTTCGGCTGCAGCATTTTCATCTTGCTCATCGACACATAGGATTTGTGTGCCAACGGCAGGAACAGCAGCTTCACGAAGAAGGTGAAGGCAATGATCGCCAGACCGAAATTGCCGATGATGCCATAGAGGAAATCGATGGCGAAGAAGATGGGGCGGGTCAGGAAATAGAAATACCCCCAGTCAATGGCCAGATCGAAGCGCTGGATACCGTATTTTTCATTGTAACGATCAAGAAGCTTGACCTCCTTGGCACCGGCAAAGAACAGGTTACGGGTCACGAGATTGCCGCCATCGGCAATGACGTCGGGCTTTCCGGCGATGAAATCGGCCTGATAGATTTCACGCTGCCCCTTGCGGTACTTGAAACTGCCGGCAATCGGCCGCTTCTGATCGGGGATCAGGGCGGTCAGCCAGTATTTGTCGGTAATGCCGACCCAGCCGCCGGTGCTTGTCTTTGTGATGGCGCCGGCCTCGGCCAGGTCATCATAGGTTTCTTCCTGCAGTTCCTCATTGAGAACACCGAGCATGCCCTCATGCAGGATGTAATAGCCGAGGACCTTCGGCTTGCCGTGGCGGGCCACCAGACCGTAGGGGAACAGGCGGATTTCCTTGCCGCTGTTGTTTTCAACCCGCAGGGAAACCGAGAACATGTAATTCTCGTCGAGCTCGATGATGCGCTTGAAAACCACACCCTCGCCATTGTCCCAGCTCAGGATCAGGGGCTGTCCGGTTTCAAGGGCGGGGCGGTCAGGGGTCCAGACGGAATCGGGGCCGGGGACCCTGACAGGGCTGCCCGGCGCCGCCGTCCAGCCGAACTGGGCGTAATAGGGTTTCGCCGAGCCGCTGGGAGAGAGCAGCTTGATCGGCGGGCTGTCCGGATCCTGGGTTTCGCGGTAATCGGGCAGAATCAGATCATCGATGCGCAGCCCCTTGAGCGGCAGGGAGCCTTTGAGACGCTGACCCCGGATCGGCAGGCGCGGCGTGGCGGCAAGGGCGGCCTCGCGACTGGCGGCAAGGGTTTCGGGTGTGGCGGTGCCGGGAATGGCGGCCGGTGCCGCATCGTTCCCGCCGGCGCCTTGCGGCAGGGCGACGGGCTGTTCGTTGCCCGTGCTGTTCGTTGTCGCGGCTGCCGGGTCTTTGCTTTCGCTCTGGGCCTGCTGGGCTGCCAGCCGGGCCCGTTCCTGCTGGCGCGGCCATTCGTAGAAATACTGCCAAGCGCCCATGATGAGGGCTGCCAGCAAAATGGCGATGAGCATGTTCTTGTTATCAGACATCCCGATATTTCCTTGGGAGGTTCACAGAGGTGGCGCTGTTTCCATCCCGGGCAGGATGGCATCCGCATGATACGGGCGGCACCGGGTCATGGCCGCACCCGCCCCAGGGATGGCAGCGCAGAATACGCCTGAGCGCCAGCCAGCCGCCGCGCAGCGGCCCGTGAACGGCCAGCGCCTGGAGCGCATAGGCAGAGCATGTCGGCTGATAGCGGCAGGAGGGGGGCAGCAGGGGCGAAATGAAATAGCGGTAGAACCGTATGGGCAGCGTCAGAAGGAATGCCGTTGCCGTTGCGATGGGCGCCCTGCCCTGACGCCATGGGGAATGTTCATCCATCGGCACGATCCTTCGCATCCTCGTTATGCAGCCCCAGCCGCTTCAGTGCCGTCACCAGATCCCGGCGCAGGGCATCGAACGGGCGGCTGACGGTTGCGGGCCTGCCGATCAGCACGTAATCATGTCCCGGGCGGGCATGGGCGGGCAGCATTTCCGCCGCCAGAGCCTTCAGCCGTCGTCTGGCGCGGTTGCGCTTCACGGCATTACCGACCTTGCGGCTGGTGGTGAAACCGATACGCAAGGAAGGCGCCTCCTCCCGCTGTCGGGGAAGGATCTGCACCGGTTTGCCGGTTTTTGCCGCCTCGCCTGTCTTTGCTTTGGCTGTTCCGGCTTCATCCGGCCCTGCCGCGCCGGGCAGAGGGGCTGCCTGCAGCACCAGTCCGGGCATGACGCGGTAGTGCCGGGCGGCGGCGATGCGCAGATAATCCGCGCGGCGCTTGATCCGCCCGACAGAAGTGCTCATGGCTCAGGCCGACAGGCGCTTGCGGCCCTTGCTGCGGCGATTGGCCAGAACCTTGCGGCCACCGACGGTCTGAAGGCGCGCGCGGAAGCCATGCCGGCGCTTGCGGATGAGTTTGCTCGGTTGATAGGTCCGCTTCACGGATCTTCTCCATAAATTTTGCCCGCAACAAGCGGGCATCAATCAAAGCCCGGTGTATACGGAAACCAAAGACAAGAGTCAATCGCCCCCGCTGCCGGAACGCTGAGGCCGCCACTGCTGTTGCCGGCGGTGGCAGGGCGCGTCTGATCCGGCGGCGGGCCACATGTTTCGATTGCGGCGTTGATACCAGAAACACATGCTGTCCGGCAACAGGATTGGATGCATTTCCCTGAAAATGCCGTATTTGCACATCCGGGCCATTGTCCCTGCCGGCATGCTCGCTTTTTTGTGAAGGCTGTTGATTGGGCAAAACGCACCGGATCGTTCATCAAGAAAGACGAGGTTACCGCCAATCAACAGAGAAACGGGGCGGCTGCCGGAAGGTTCGGTGAAGCCCTGATCGAGGAGAGACGACATGCTGAAGAAAACCTTTACCGCCGCGGCGATTGCCGCGATGTCCGCAACGGCCCTGACCCCGGCCGTGGTTAATGCGGCAAGTCATGCCAGCGCCTGCAACCCGTGTAATCCGTGCGCGGCCAAGAAGAAGATGATGAACCCGTGCAACCCGTGCAATCCGTGCGCGGCCAAGAAGAAGATGATGAACCCGTGCAACCCGTGCGCGGCCAAGAAGAAGATGATGAACCCGTGCAATCCGTGCGCGGCCAAAAAGAGGAAAATGTGACCTTTTGCTGATATGCCGCCGCAAATGGTGGTCAGGAAGCCGCGCCCTCACTGGCGCGGTTTCTTTTTTCCTGTGGCCCGGTATGGAGCCTGACAGGTGAAAGCCATTGGCGTTTGCCGCCTCATGATCGTAAAATGCCCCCATGCAGGAACAGAAAAACGAGCAGGCGGCACGCGGCGCGTCATCCTCTCCTTCACAGGCGCGCGGGAATGACGGTGGGGCCGCGGCGCGGCGTTCCGGCAGCTATATTCTTTCCGGGCTGTCGGGCCGGATGCTGGTTCTGACCATCATATTCGTCATGATCGCCGAAGTGCTGATCTTCGTTCCCTCTATCGCCCGCTTCCGTCATACTTACCTGCTCCAGCGTCTGTCGGAGGCGCATCTGGCGACCCTGACCCTGCTGGCGATGCCCGATGTCACATTGCCGCGCAAAAAGGAAAGCGAGCTGCTGGCCCAGATCGGGGTGCGCGGCATCGTGCTGAACCGGCCGCAGTCACGGGTGCTGATGCTTTCCGAGGAAATGCCGCCCAGCGTTTCGGCCAGTTACGATCTGCGCCGGGGAACGCCGTTTACACTGATCCGTGATGCCTTCGTCGCCCTGATGCATGGTGACGGACGCATTCTGCGGGTCATCGGCCAGGTTGATGGTGCCGAGGACACGGTTGTCGAGGTCATCATGGATGAGCAGCCCTTGCGCGAAGCCATGATCACCTATGCGGTCAATATTCTCGGCCTGTCGATCGTTATCTCCCTGATTACGGCCTCTTTCCTTTATATCGCCATACGCTGGCTGCTGATCCGCCCCATGCAGCGGCTGACATCGGCGATGATGGCCTTCCGCGATGATCCGCTGAATGCCCGCAATCTGATAGAGCCTTCGGCCCGTCGTGATGAATTGGGCATGGCCGAACGCGAGCTGGCCAGCATGCAGCGTCAGGTGGTTTCCTCCCTGCGTCAGAAATCGCGCCTGGCGGATCTGGGGGCGGCGGTGAGCAAGGTCAATCACGATCTGCGCAACATTCTGGCGACAGCGCATCTGCTGTCCGATCGCCTGACCGAGGCCGAGGATCCGATGGTGCGCCGGGTGGCGCCAGGGCTTATTCAGGCCATCGACCGGGCCATTGCCCTGTGCCAGCGCACCCTGAAATACGGCAAGGCCGACGAGCCGACACCGGTACGGAGCTTTTTCTCGCTGCGCGATCTGGTGGCCGAGGTGGGAGAGGCCGCTGGTGCTGACGGGCAGAGCGGGCGGCAATGGTTCAATCAGGTGCATGAGGGGCTGCTGATCAATGCCGATCGCGATCAGCTCTTCCGGGTACTGCTCAATCTCGGACGCAATGCCCTTGAAGCCATTGACGGTAATGGCAGGGTGATCGTGACCGCCGAGCGCAGCGAGGATGGTGTCGCCATTCAGGTCACGGATACGGGGCCGGGACTGCCTGCCGAGGTGCGCGAACATCTGTTTGAACCCTTTGTCGGTTCCTCCCGCCAGGGAGGAACGGGGCTGGGCCTGGCCATTGCCCATGATCTGGTGCATTCCCATGGCGGCAGCCTCAGCCTGGTATCCTCCGGCGCACAGGGCACGGTATTCCGCATCTGGATCCCGGATTGACGGGCTTTTCCGGGCGGCCGTGACGGCAAGGATTTCTTAACCTTTTCTTCAGGAAATTTCCGTAAGCTGCAGATACTTGTTCCTGGGGGCCGGATCGATATGTCTTTGCGCCGCTTTACAACACCCGGATTGCTGATGCTGACAGGCTTTGTCCTGTCGGGCTGCAGTGCCGTGGCGCTGTCCGTTGTCGAGGGGTCGGTGTCGAAATATGTCGGGCGGGATTGCTCTACCGTGCGCCTGTTCAAGGAAGGCTCCTTATGCGAGGCCCCGCCCCAGCCCGAGGATCCGGGACCGCCGCTGTATTGCTACCGTGAGCTGGGCACCACCACCTGTTATGACCGCCCGAATCCTTACATGATCGGCAGTAAGGCGCCCGAAGGCATCGCCACCGGCAGCGACTGAAACTGCCCTTCCCCGGCAGAGCCGGCGTTTTGCATTCCCCCGTTGGCCATATTCAGTTGCGGCATATTCGCCGTTGTTGCACTGCACCAGAATGATATGATGCCGGTCATGGGAGGATTGCCATGACCGATAGGTTTGCGCCGGTTTTTCTGGCTACGGATTTTTCCCTGCAGGGGCCTTATGTCGGGCTGCTCAGGGCGGCGGTCATGAAGGTGGCGCCAGGTCTGTCCGTCATTGATCTGATCCATGATCTGCCGCCTTTCGATCCCGATGCCGCCGGCATGCTGCTGGCGGCGTTGCTGCCTTTTCTGCCTGAGCGGGCGGTCATTGCCGCCGTCGTCGATCCCGGTGTCGGCGGTGCCCGCCCGCCGGTGGCGGTGCGGGCCGGCGGGCGCTGGCTGGTGGGGCCGGGGAACGGCCTGTTCGATGCCGTGGCGGATGATACGGCGAAGGCGGGCGATCCGGCGATCGTGCATGAAATCCTGTGGCGGCCGGATCATCTTTCCGCCAGTTTCCATGGCCGCGATCTGTTTGCGCCGGTGGCGGCAATGCTGGCCTCCGGAGAGGATATGCAAAAGCATCTGGGGCCGGGGCGCAAGGCGGCAGCGGCCGCCATTGCACCGGCGGCGCGGCGGCGCATCATTTATATCGATGGCTATGGCAACTGCATGACCGGCCTGCGGGAGGCGGACATGCAGGGATATGGCTGTCTGAGCTTTGGTAATGGCCGGGTGCTTGAACGGGCCGGGACCTTTTGTGCCGTCACGCTCGGAACGGCGTTCTGGTATGTCAATTCACTGGGGTTGGCTGAAATCGCTG
>CAYXDL010000090.1:0-7937 GCA_964463775.1 uncultured Hyphomicrobiales bacterium | reverse complement strand
ACCGGAAAGACCACCAGCATCGGCAAGATGGCCCACCAGCTCGTGCGGCGGGGCCACGAGGTCGCGCTCATCGCGGGGGACACCTTCCGGGCGGCCGCGGCCGAGCAGCTCGAGCACTGGGGGCGCCGCGTCGGCGCCAAGACCTACCGCGGCAAGGAGGGGGCTGACCCGGCCTCGGTGGTCTTCGACGGTGTGCGGGGAGCGCTGGATGACGGGGCGGACTTCGTCCTCGTGGACACGGCGGGGCGGCTGCACACCCAGGTCAACCTGATGACCCACATTGCCCGCGCCCGCAAAGCCCGCGGCGCCCGGCTTGCAGTGGTGGATGTCTATCAAACCGCCACCATGAAACAGGCCGATCTGGGGCTCATCATCAGGCCCGGCACCGATGGCGCGCTGGCCTGTGCTGTCATGCATGTGCTGTTCCGCGATGACATGGCGGATTGGGATTACATGCGCGCCTATACCGATGATCCGGAAGGGCTGGTCGCCCATCTGCGTGAACGCACACCTGAATGGGCGGCGGCGATCACCGGCCTGACGGTTGCCCAAATCGAGGATTTCGCCCGCCTGATCGGGACGCACAAGCGCAGCTATTTCCGCCTGGGCTATGGTTTCACGCGCGGGCGCAACGGGGCGCTCAGTATGCATGCGGCATTGTCCATTCCGGCGGTGACCGGTGCCTGGCAGGTTGAGGGCGGCGGCGCCTTTCACAGCAATGGCGACATCTATCGCTGGGACCGCACCCTGATCAAGGGGCTGGATTGTCTCGATCCTTCCGTGCGGCTGCTGGATCAGACGCGCATCGGCCCGATCCTGACCGGATCACGCGCTGATCTGGGTGACGGGCCGGAAGTGCACGGGATGCTGATACAGAATACCAATCCGGTTGCCGTGGCCCCTGAACAGTTGTTGGTGCGTGAAGGTTTCGCCCGTGAGGATCTGTTCGTCTGCGTCCATGAGCAATTCATGACCGAAACCGCGCTGATGGCCGATATCGTCCTGCCCGCGACCATGTTCACCGAACATGACGATCTTTATCAGGGGGGCGGGCATCAGCATATCCTGCTGGGGCCGAAGGTGATCGATGCGCCGGGCGAATGCCGGTCCAACCACGATGTGATCTGTGACCTGGCCAAGAGGTTGGGGGCGGCACATCCGGGCTTTGACATGAGCGCCCGGGAGATCATCGATGCGACGCTCAAATCCTCCGGCTGGCCGGGGGTGGAGGCACTTGAGCGTTCACGCTGGTTCGATGTGCAGCCGCCGTTCAGGGAGGCGCATTTCCTCGACGGTTTTGGTCATGAGGATGGCAAGTATCATTTCCGCCCCGACTGGCGCGATCCGCTGAACCCGCACGGCCCGGCGAAGATCGGGGGGGAGACGGCGGCACCGGAATTTCCCGATTACTGGCCGGTGATCGAGGAGGCGAATGCGGAACACCCCTTCCGCCTGGTGACGGCGCCGGCGCGTAATTTCCTCAATACCAGTTTCAACGAAACCCCGACCTCCCTGAAGAAGGAAGGATGCCCGACCCTGATGGTGCACCCGGAGGATGCGGCGGCGCTGGGCATTGCTGAAGGCGATCTGGTTGAAATCGCCAATGCCCGCGGGAAGGTGCGCCTGCATGCACGCCTGTTCGACGGGGTCTGCCGAGGGGTGCTCATCGCCGAGGGGATATGGCCGAACGGGCGTTTTGACGGCGGCCGTGGCATCAATGTCCTGACCAGCGCCGATCCGGCCTTTCCCGTTGGCGGCAGCGTGTTCCATGATTGCGCGGTGTCGCTGTACCCTGCCGGCCCCGTTGGCACGGAACACTGCTAAACCGGCCCGTATGCCCGTGTGCTCAGCCCCTTATGGTGAAAGGCGGTGGTGGCCTGATCGTGGCGGCAGGGGGCTATGCTTCGGCTTGTTTCAGGCTTTGCAGGGCAAGCCGACGGCCGGAGGAAAGAATATCCTGCCGCATTTGCGGTGACGGCGCCGCGCGCGCCAGCACCATGGTTCCGGCAAGAAGGGACAGCAGGGCGTCGGCTTTGGCCCGGGTTTCGTCGCTGTTCTCATTCCCGATGGCCGTGGCGATCAGGCCCCTGATGCGTTCACTGCCCCGGGCCAGCGCGTCCCGTTCCGCGGCCGAGCCGCGGGCGGCTTCGGCACCGAGTGCGGCAATGGGGCAGCCCGAGCCGGGATCGGTGGCGTGATGCTCTGACAGGTAGCGCCCGATATATGCTGACAGGGCCGCTTGCCCCGTGTTCTCCCGCATGGCCGTTTCCAGCAGGGCGGCGATGTCGTCGAAGGCGCGGGTGATGGCGGCGGCGGCCAGTTCATCCTTCGATCCGAAATGACGATAGAAGCCGCCATGGGTCAGGCCGGCTGCCTTCATCACATCGGCAACGGTCGTCGCCTCCATGCCTCTTTCACGGAACAGCCGCGCGGCTGCGGTAACGATTTTCTCATGGCTGGCGGCTTTGGCTTCCTTGCTGGCGCGTGGCATGGCTTCCGATTCTCCTGCATCTCTCCTGCATCGCCGCTGACGTTCAGGACGCAATTAGCATTCAGCCCGGGGCATGACAATCATCATCCGTTGAAGACATTGCCGCGGTGCACCGGGCCTCTGTCCGGCCCGGTCTTTCGCTCCACTCCTCATTTTTCCGGCTGTCCGGCGGCTGCAGGCTTCAGCAGGAACGATAACACGGTCCGGGCAATGGCCCGCGGCGGCAGTTCACCCAGAAAAGCGTTGGTTCTGTTGAGCAGTCCCGGAACGACGTGTTCCTGTCCCGTCATGACCCCCCGATAGCCTGCACGGGCAACGGAGGACAAGGACACTTTGGGCAGCCAGCGGTACACCCGTGTTGCTCCGGCGCCGGAATGTTCGGCAAAGTCGGTGGCGGCCGGACCGGGGCACAGGGCCGTCACGCTGACGCCGGTACCGTGCAGTTCATTGCGGAGCCCCCGCGTCAGGGCCAGTACATAGTGCTTGGAGGCAGCATAGGCCGCCCAATCTGGCGCGCCGGCGAAGAAGGCGAGCAGGGATGCCACGTTCAGTATCCGCCCGCTCCCCCGCTCGATCATGCCGGGAAGGAACAGGCGGCTGAGCAGGGAAAGGCTGACAATGTTGAGGCGAAGCATTGCCGCCAGATGCTGGGGATCACAGGCGCTGAAGGCTCCATATCCGGCGATGCCGGCATTGTTCACCAGCACATCGATCCGAAGCCCCCGTTCCTGCACCAGGTGAAACAGGGCCTCAGCGGCGCCATCGGCGGACAGATCCATACGGATCGTCGTTACCGCACAGCCATATTCCCTGCGCATGCTCTCCGATACGCTTTCAAGTATCTCCCTTGTCCGGGCGACCAGCACGAGGTCATGGCCGTTTCGCGCGAACTGTTTTGCCAGTTCAAGGCCTATTCCCTTCGAGCCGCCGGTAATCAGCGCTGTACGGCCTTCTGAACGATTGTTTTCAAGGGGTTGCATGAAGGGGTCTCCTGTCGGACCGGGATGCAGCGCTCCGGTCAGTGGTGCGATGATCGGTCTTTTCCGGTTTTTCCGCTTCCGGAAAGGCTGCCGAAGGGATGAACGCCAATGCCCTTGGGGGGCAGGCGGTGTACGGCGAAACGGTATTGCCACCAGGAAGCCCCCAGGGCCTGGGCATTACCCTTGCCGCCGCTCGTCATATTACTTCCTGTTCCCGTGCTTGACATTTAGGATGATATATATCATCTAAAAAATAAGATGACAATAATCATCTTTATGAGTCGGGTTGCGAAAAGGCGGATTCAGGCCGTTGCCAAGGACGAAAGGATGTGGCCGTGAGGGCAAGACACTGGTTTCTCATTGTGCTGACCGCGGCGCTGTTTGGCAGTTCCTTCCTTTTTATCAAGGTTGCCACCAGTGAAATTCCGCCGTTGACGATTGCCGCGGCCCGGGCGGGCATTGCCGCTCTGATAGTTGCTGTTGCCGCCATCATCAGCGGAGTGCGGTTACCGCCACCCGGACGGGACTGGCTGGTTCTGATGGTAATCGGGCTACTGACAGCCATCATTCCCTATACGGCCATCGCCATGGGCCAGCGCTATATCGAAAGCGCGCTTGGTGGCATTCTGTTCGCAACCATTCCGTTGTTCACCGTTTTGCTGGCGCCGCTGTTTCTGCCCGGGGAAAGGTTGACGGGAAAACGGATTGCCGGTGCCCTGATCGGTCTGGTGGGGGTGAGTGCCGTAATCGGCCCGCAGGTTCTGGCCAGCATGCAGGCACAGCTGTTCGGTACGGTCATGACCGTGGCGGCGGCGGCCAGCTATGCACTGGGGGGCGTGATCTCCCGGCGGCATGCGCATGTGTCGCCAATGATTCTGGCTGTGGGTCAGCTTGTTACGGCGGCGCCTGTTCTTGTGCTTGTCAGTCTGCTCTTCGATTCACCATGGCGTCTTCAGCCGTCCTTCGCCACGCTGGCCGCGCTGGGAGCGGTGGGACTGATCGCCACGGCAGTGCCGGTATTGCTGTTCTTCGTGCTCATACGCGATGTTGGTGCCACGCGGACATCGCTGCTGACCTTTTTCATGCCGGTGTTTGCGGTGCTACTCGGGGCCGTGTTTCTCGGCGAGCGGCCGGGGCCTTTCGCTCTTGGCGGGCTGGCGCTGATTTTCGCCGGTGCTTTCCTTGTTTCCATGCAGCCGGCGCGGCCGCCGCCACAAACGGATGCCGAACCATGACCGCTGCGGATCCGTCATCCGCAGGGCTTTTCCCGTTTTCGTTTTCCGCCGCTTTTTTTGGATACCGTGATGAAGTTTTCGCTTATCCCCGTATTGTTTCTTATTCAGATGCTGGCCATTCTCCATGCTGCGCATCACGCCCTGCGCCGCAAGGGACGGCCGGGATATGGCTGGTTTCTGGCGATGACCCTGATACTGGCCCTGTGGGGGCTGACCAGCACCTGGCTGGCCCTGTCGGGCGTTTATCTTTCCCGCGGTTTTCTTGAATCCTATCCGACCCTCTGGCTGCCGTTTGTCCCCGTGCTGGTGGTGACCGGGATGATATTGGTCTTCCCCTCTGCCCGCCGCGCCATGCAGGTCCTGATCGACACGGTGCCGGTCAGATGGCTTGTTGGCATTCATGCGCTGCGCATTCTTGCCCTTGGCACCCTGATCAAGGCGTGGCGCGGTGAGTTCTCCCCCTCCTTTGCCCTCTGGGTCGGGATACCGGACCTGATGTTCGGGCTCAGTGCCTTGTGGATGATGCGCCTTGGTGCGCGCAACCGCCTTGGTGACAGAGGGCTGATGCTGTGGAATCTGCTGGGGGTGCTGGTCATTCTGCCGGGGGCGCCGGTCATCGGCCAGATGGGATTACCCGGTGTCTTTCACATGATCGATGAGACCCCCTCCATGGTTACTCTGTATGAATTCCCGATGGTGCTGGCACCATCGCTTGTTGTGCCGGTATTCGTGATGATGAATCTGTTTACCGTTATTCGCTTGTGGGAACGACGCGGGCAATCCTCAGCAGAGGTGGCGGGCATATGAGCGCGGGAGAAAAATTTACGCCTGACCGGGAACGCTTTCCCTTTCGTTCCCGCTGGCTGACCCTGAAAAACGGCGCCACCATCCATTATGTCGATGAGGGGGAAGGGCCGGTATTGTTGCTGCTTCATGGTAATCCCACGTGGTCGTTTCTGTACCGGAACATCATCGCGGGGCTGAGGGACCGCTTCCGCTGCATCGCGCCGGATTATCCGGGTTTCGGTCTGTCCACCGCCCCGGCGGGATATGGGTTCACGGCAGCCGAACAGGCGGCGGCGATGGCGGAATTCATCGGCATGCTCGACCCTGGCATGATGACCATCATGATGCAGGACTGGGGCGGACCCGTCGGTTTCGCCCTTGCCCTGCGCCAACCGGAACGGGTGAGGGGATTCATTATCGGCAATACATGGGCCTGGCCGCTGGAGCGGCGGGGGCAGAAAATGTTTTCGCGCATCATGGGTGGCCCGGTGGGGCGGGGGATTGCCTGGTGCTGTAACGGTATCGTCCATGTGTTCATGTCGCGCGGGATTGCCACCAGCCTCGATGATCGGGTGCTGGCGATGTATCTGGCACCCTTCCGGAAAAGGAAAAGCCGCAGGCCGACACATATCTTTCCGCGCCAGCTTCTCTGGGCCGGGCCGTTTCTGGCCGATATTCACAGCCGCCTGCCCGCGCTGGCGGACAAGCCCGCGCTGATCCTGTGGGGGATGAAGGACTTTGCTTTTCAGGAACCCGAACGCACGCGTTTTGAAGCACTGTTTTGCGATCATGAAACCGTTCTGCTGCCCAATGCCGGACATTTTATCCAGGAGGATGCACCGGAGGCGATTGTCGCGGCGATCAGGGGATATTTCGAACGCCGTGCCCCCGGCGATGCATCCCGGCTCAGCTGAGCAGGGCCACGCTCTTGATCTGTGCATGGACGTTCATGCCGCGGCTCAGGCCCAGTTCGGTGGCTGATTTCCGGGTGACGCGGGCCAGAACCGGCACGGGACCGATCAGCAGCCGCACGGTCATCTGTGCAGGGCCGTCGGGCTGCATGTCGTCCACCGTGGCGGGAAAGATGTTGAGAATGCTGGTGCCGTGCTGGCGCTCCAGCGTCAGGCTGACATCACGGGCCGGAACCTGAAGCCGCATGCGCTGCCCGGGGGGCAGGGCATTGCCGGCAATGGCGAAGCGGCCACCGGGAAAATCCAGGTAGCTCAGGGCATAGTCGGAGTCATACCCTGTGACGGTGGCCTCGATCACGCTTTCGGTTTCAGGCCCCCGGGCCAGATCGAGATCAAGACGGGTGAACAGGTCGTTGAGCGCGCCGGAAGCCCGGATGCGCCCGTCCTTCATCAGCACCAGATGATCGGCGATCCGGGCGATTTCATCGCGGGCATGGCTGACATAGAGCACCGGCAGGGAAAGTTCGCGCTGCAGCGCGTTCAGCAGCGGCAGGATCCCGTGCTTGCGCGATGAATCCAGCGCGGCCAGCGGTTCATCCATCAGCAGCAATACCGGATTGACGGCCAGCGCCCGGGCGATGGCCACCCGCTGCGCCTCGCCGCCGGAAAGACCTTGCGGGCGGCGGTCGAGCAGATGGCCGATATCCATCAGTTCCACCGCCCGGCTCAGCGATATCCGCCGTTCGTTCCGCGGCACCCGCTCAAGGCCGTATGCGATGTTTTCGCGCACGCTCATATGGGGAAACAGGCTGGGTTCCTGAAACACGTAACCGACGGCGCGTTTGTGTGGTGGCAGAAAATGCTCATCATCCTGCCATGTCCCGGCGCCGATGCGCAGATATCCCGCGCGGGGTTTTTCCAGCCCGGCGATGACCCGCAGCAATGTGGTCTTGCCGCAGCCTGAGGGACCGAACAGGGCCGTGATGCCTGTTTCAGGCAGGGTCAGATCGATATCGAGGGTGAACGTGCCGCGCTCAAGGCGGAAACGGGCTTCGATGGTCATGGCCGCATCACCGCGAAACGGCGGTTCAGGGCATAGACCGCGATCAGCAGCAGGAAGGAGAACAGCAGCAATCCGCCCGACAGCCAGTGCGCCTGGCTGTATTCGCTGGCTTCGACATGATCGTAGATGGCGATGGACAGCACCTGGGTGACACCGGGAATATTGCCGCCGATCATCAGCACGACCCCGAATTCCCCCAGCGTGTGGGCAAAGCCGAGCACCGCGGCGGTCAGAAGCCCGGGCCGGGCCAGTGGCAGGGCGATGGTCAGGAACCGGTTCAGCGGGGAGGCGCGCAATGTGGCGGCGGCCTCCAGCGGGCGTTCGCCGATGGCGGCGAAGGATGCCTGCAGCGGCTGGATGACGAAGGGCATGGAATAGAAGACCGAACCGATCACCAGCCCCGGAAAGGTGAAGGCCAGGGGCGCGCCGCCGAGGCTTTGCATCAGGGCGCCTATGGGGCCGTTTGGTCCC
>CAYXDL010000089.1:0-7941 GCA_964463775.1 uncultured Hyphomicrobiales bacterium | reverse complement strand
TAGCCGAAATAGGGAATGACCGCGGTGATGCGCCGCGCCGAAGCCCGTTTGAGGGCATCGATGATGATCAGCAGCTCCATGAGGTTGTCATTGGCCGGGCGTGATGTCGACTGGATCAGGAACACGTCCTCGCCGCGGACATTGTCATCTATCTCCACCGAGACTTCCATATCGGCAAAACGCTTGATCTTGGCCTTGACCGGCTTGACGTCGAGATAGCGGCAAATGGAATCGGCCAGTGACCGGTTGCTGTTGCCGGAAAGAATTTTCATGTTCCTGTTGTCCATGAGACCCTCGCTCAAATCGGTCGGCGGCAGTGTGTAGCGCGCTGTCTATAACAGCGGCTTTTCTGGCTGTAAACGCTGAATTACCGCCGTCCTTGCCATCGGCATGCCATCGGGGCGCTTCCGGCCGTGTCACTTCGCCTGCTGCAGGCGGTGCAGAAGATTGCGGATGCCGAGCGCGGCGCCTTCGGCGGCAGCATCGGCAATGGCGCCCCAGGGGCCGTTCAGCCGCCCGGCGGGAACGGTATTTTTCTGTTCTATCCGCCCCATCTCCCGCCCGTCGGGTGCAATCACGGACCAGGTCAGAACGATCCGCTGCAGGTTCTTTTCCGGCGGGCTGAGGCGCACGGCGCCCAGCAGGATGTAATCGGCCGTATCCACCTTGCGTGCCAGGCGGTATCCGCCGCGCTGAAGGCGCTGGCGCAGTGCGGCGGTCAGGCTGAGGCGACCGTCACCCGGCGCGCCATCGACCGGGGGAATGTACAGTGCGATGGCGGCACGTGGGGTGCCGGGCAGAAGATTGTCGAGGCTCATGGCTGCCCGGCGCGCGGTGAGGGGCGGGGGCGGTTCGTCCGTGATCTCTCCGGTGGTGAGGACGGCGGTGCCGATATTCCTTCCTGCCGGATCGCGCAGACGCCAATGCAGTTTGCCGCCTTCCGGCCGGGCCGTGGCGTAATAGCGGTTGCGCGGAGGGGAGGGGCTTTCAAATGCAGCGATTTCGCGCTGGCGCAGGGCCGTCAGAATCGGCCGGCGCCATGATGGCGGAAGGGCGGACAGATTAACCGCCAGCGCTGCCCGCGGGCCGATCCGTGTCGGGGGCGGATTTTTTGTCCGCGGCTGAAAGGGGTGTGGCACCTGCCCGCAGGCGCCAAGCGCAAGCAGGGAGGCCAGGACCAGCCGCCGTGTCAGGGAGGAGGGCACCATATTCAGCCTTCAGCTCAGCGCACAGGTGGCCAGCAGGGTCAGCAGGCTCAGCAGCAGGAAAAAGGTCAGATATGGCATGTGCTATTTTCCTCCGCTCAGGCAAATGGCCGAGATCTGCCGCCCGTAATCGGCCTCACCGCGCAGGGTGGCCCGGCGATAGCTGAAAAAGGTTTCTTCTTCCTTCAGCGTGTCGCGGCCGATATCCGACACATGCTTTATGCCGGCCTGGCGCAGGCGGAAGGCGGCAAATCCCGGCAGGTCGAACAGCCATTTCCCGGATGTGGCGGTGGGGCGGAAGAAGGCTTTCCTGTCTATGGCCGGATCGTCAAAATGGTCGGGAAATTCCGGGCCGACCTCATATGAGTCAGGGCCGATGCAGGGGCCGATGGCCGCATGGATGTCAGCCCGCCGCGCACCGCGGCTTTCCATGGCGGCAACGGTGGCTTCGATGATGCCGCCAAGGGCGCCTTTCCAGCCGCTATGGGCGGCAGCGACGATTCCGGCCCGTGCATCGGCCAGCAGGATCGGGGCGCAATCGGCTGTCAGCACGCCGATCACCACACCGGGGCGGTCCGTTACCATGGCATCGGCCTTCGGGCGCCTGCCATCGGGCCAGTCGGGGGAGGCGGCATAAACGGCGATGCATCCGTGCACCTGATGCACACTCAGGGGGGCGGTGGCCGTCGCATGCAACGCCGCTGCCACGCGTCGGCGGTTTTCCATGACGGCCGAGGGATCGTCACCGGAGCCGGGGCCGCAGTTGAGACTGGCATAGATTCCCGAGGATACGCCGCCCTGGCGTGTGAAGAACCCATGAACCGTTCCGGGCAGTGACGACAAAAGGGCAGATTCGATTTTTGGCGGGGAACTCATGGCAGGCACTCCGCTTCGGTGAAGCCGGCGGGAACGGGGCCGTCCTGGCGGAAGATGGCGGCAGCCTTGAACAGGGTTCCCATTTCTCCGGGGGCGCTGAGGCGCTTTGCGCCCTCCATGATTTCCTTCTGCCGGGCGGGATTCTGATGCGCCAGCACTCCGGCACGCTGGTGCAGACCCAGGCGGCTGAGAAATTCTCCCTGTGTCAGCGGCCCCGCCGTGCGACCCCCCCTGAGGCGGGCACTTTCCAGCAGGCGCTGGAAATCGACATGGGCGGTGATGTCGGCCTCCCCCGGATCAGCGAGCGGGTCGTGGAAGCGGTGATCTCGCAGGGCCTGGAGGCTGTCGCCCGTGGCTGAACGGGCCGGACCGTAATCGAGAAACAGCATGGCGCCGTCCTGACGCTGCAGCCGCGCGGCGATTTCAGCGGCGATGCGCTGGGCATCGGGGCAGATCTCGGCGATTTCTCCCTCGGCGGCGGAGAGATGCGCCTCTGCCAGCAGTTCCGGGATGTTCTGATCCGCTCGTGGAGAGGTGATGAAAACCAAGTGATCACCCTGTATTCCGACAAGGCGTTCATGCCAGCCGTCCGCCAGGCGGATGAACTGACGGACGGGCAGGGCATCGAAGAATTCATTGGCGATTGCAATCATCGGCCCCGGCGGCAGATCGGCGAGTGACTGGCCCCACTGTACCTTTTCCCCGGCAAGGGCCTGCTGCTGAACGGCGCGCAGGCGCGGGCTGGTTTCAATCAGCCATGGCCGTGCGGCCTCTCTGAAGGCAGGCAGGGCATGGGCGGCGCGCAGCGCATCCTGCATCAGCGTGCCGCGTCCGGGGCCGAACTCCGCCAGGATGACGGGATCGGGCGCCCCCATCCGCTGCCAGTAATCCGCGGCCCACAGACCGATCAGCTCCCCGAAGATCTGGCTGATTTCCGGTGCGGTGGTGAAGTCTCCCTCCGCACCGAAAGGGGGGCGCTGCATGTAATAGCCATGCTCGGGATCGCCAAGACACATGGCCATGTATTGCCCTATGGTCAGGGGGCCGGAGGTGGCGATGATCTCGCGGATGCGGGCTTCAAGAGCGTTCATGCGCGCTTTCCTGCCACTGCCCTGTCTCTGTCCTGTCATGTTTGCGCGTTTTGCGGGTGCAGGGCACGGCGGATCAGCCACAGACCCAGCAGCAGCATCGGCAGGGAAAGCAACTGCCCCATGGTCATGCCGCCGAACAGGAAGCCGAGCTGCGGATCGGGCTGGCGGAACAGCTCCACAAAGCTGCGGGCCAGGGCATAGCCGGTCAGGAAGACACCGCTGGTCAGGCCGCGTTTGAGAAAACCGTATTTGCGTTTCACCAGATAGAGGATGACGAACAGAACCAGCCCCTCAAGCGCGGCTTCATAAAGCTGGCTGGGGTGACGGGGCAGATCGCCGCCGCGCGGAAAGATCACGGCCCAGGGCACATCCGTCGGCCGGCCGAACAGCTCACCATTGATGAAGTTGGCGATACGTCCGAACAGCAGACCCAGCGGCGTGACCACGGCGATCATGTCGAGAATGCCGAGCCACGCCACCTTGCGGCTGCGGGCAAAGAGGACAATGGCGGCGATGACGCCGAGCAGGCCGCCGTGAAAGGACATGCCGCCCTCCCAGACCCGCAGCATGGCGCCGGGATTGCTCATGAAATAGCTGAAGTTGTAGAAAAGAATATAGCCGATCCGCCCGCCGAGAATGATGCCCAGCGTCACCCAGACGACGAGATCATCGGCCTGCTTGCGGTCCAGCACCGCGCCCGGATCGTCCGCCATGCGCATCAGCAGCCGCCAGCCGAGAATGATGCCCAGTATGTAGGAGAGGGCATACCAGCGTATGGCCAGCGGGCCGACGGAAAAAATGACCGGATCGATGGCGGGAAAGGGAATGGCCGTAAGGAAGGGGGGCATGAAACGGACTCCTCAGTTTTTCGGTTGCGCGTTGTCTTTCTTCCGTGGCCGCTGTATTTATGCGGCTTCCTGCCGCTTCAGGCAAGAGCGGGATTGCAGACTTGCATTCAGGGCCGTCCCGCCCCATATTGCGCCAGGATCACGAGCAATCCCCGCCGCCGCTGTCATGTGCATTCCCTTCCGTTTTCCGGCAGCGGCCGGATGGGTGCGGCGGCCGTGAGGGAAAATCTGCTGTAAGGCGTGTATATCATGCAAAGCGAAAACCGTATTCTTGATGACTTCGCCCGTCTGGCGACCGGGGCGCTCGGCACCTTTCAGGGGGCCAAGAAGGAAATGGAAGAGATGCTGAAGGCGCAGCTTCAGCGCCTTCTGGGCGATATGGATCTGGTCAGCCGCGAGGAATTCGATGTCGTGCGCGACATGGCTGCGGCGGCGCGGGAAGAAAATATCCGCCTGTCGGAAAGACTCGATGCCCTGGAGAAGGAGGTTGCCACCCTCAGGAAAGGGCGGCGTGCCACTTCCGCGACGGGCAAGGCCAGGGCTGCGGCCCCGCGCAAGCCTGCTTCACGCAAACGGAGCACCAAAACCGCCGAGGACAAGCAAGGATAACCTCTCCCCTTTCATGAGCTTTCTGTATATAGTGGTTTCATGATGTTGTGGCGCGATATGTGGTGGTTGCGCCACGAGGCAAGGCAAGCAGTGCCGGAAAGGATGCGGTATCGATGTTGCCTGCCGGCGGATGTGGCCGATCATGACTGCTGCCGTATCAAGGCAGTGGCAACAAGGTAAAATGCAATGCGAGAACTGATAGAGAATATCGAAACCAGGCCGGCCAACCCGCTGGACATCATCGAACAATACGCCATCGACAACGAATGGCCGTTCGAGCGGGTGTCGGAGGAGGAACTGACTGCCGGCCTTTCCGGCGGCTGGTGTGACTATCATCTGTGGTTCCTCTGGCGCGATGGCATTCAGGCGCTGCAGTTTTCCTGTGCATATGACGTGAAGATCCCGGATGCCCGCCGCGGGGAACTGTTCACCCTGTTGTCCCGAATCAACGATTCCCTGCCCTTCGGCCATTACAATCTCTGGAAGGATGACGGGGTGCTGATGTTCCGGCACACCCTGCTGCTGCGGGGAACGCCGGGGGTGTGTGCCGAGCAGCTTGAAGATCTGCTGAATACGGCCGTTGCCGAGAACGAGCGTTATTTTCCGGCGCTGCAATATGTTCTCTGGGGCGGAAAGACGCCGGATGAGGCTGTCGAGCTGGCGATGCTGGAAACGGCCGGAATGGCCTGATCCCGTTCCGGGTCGGGGAGGGGCACATGACCAATACACCTTCACCCTTGCATGAAATGCCGCCGCTGAACCGGGTTCTGCTGCTGGGCTGTGGCAGGATGGGCCATGCCATGCTTGAGGGCTGGCTCAATAGCGGTGTTCTAGCAGGCGAGGACCTGCTTGTGATCGAACCGTCTGAGAGGGTCAGATCGCAGCTTGCGGCCCGGGGGGTAACCGCCGTGGCCACGGCCGCCGAGGTCACCGCGGTGAAGGGGAACGACTGGCGCGCCGATCTGGCGGTTATTGCCGTGAAGCCTCAGGTCATTGCCGAGGCGCTCGCCCCCCTGCCGCCGCTGATCGCCGGCGGGGGATGCGTTTTGTCGATTGCCGCAGGCATCCGGAGTGATGCGTTTGTCCGGAAATTCGGCAATGATGTTCATGTTGTCAGGGCAATGCCGAATACTCCGGCTGCGATCGGCAGGGGGATGATCGTTCTGTTTGCCGACGCTTCCGTCCCCTCCGCCATTCATGAGCGCTGTGAGGCGCTGATGCGGGTGTCCGGGCAGGTGGCATGGATCGGGGATGAGGATCTCATGGATGCGGTCACGGCCGTTTCCGGCAGCGGGCCGGCCTATGTCTTCCTGATGATCGAGGCTCTGGCGGAAGCCGCGGCGGATGCCGGCCTGCCGGAGGAACTGGCCATGCTTCTGGCCCGTGCGACTGTCTGCGGGGCCGGTGAACTGGCCTGGCGTTCGGATGAGGATGCGGCGACACTTCGCCGCAATGTGACCAGCCCCGGAGGAACGACGGCGGCCGCGCTGGAAGTATTGATGGCCCCCGACGGTCTGACAGCCTTGATGAAGAAGGCCGTTGCCGCGGCGGCGGCCCGTTCCCGGGAGCTTTCGGCAGCGGGCTGATTCCGAACCTGTGGGCTGATCCCGGGTATATGGCCGGATTGCCCGCTGCGGTGGCTGATCGCGGGGATTGTACCGGCAGGCATTATCATATACTGCTTTTCATATAGCCCTGACAAACTGACGCCGGGAGAGGCATGGCAGACGCCGCCGCATTACTGGTAGGACTGACCGCACTGGTATTTGGTGCGGGCTATGCGTTCGGTCATTTTTTTTGCCGCCGTGCGGGCACCGGCGGTGCCGCGCCGGCGAAACGCCCGCCCGATCGCTTTGACAGCTTTGCCCGGCAGAGCAGTGCGGGGCTGATTGTCGTTGATGCCAGAGGCATTATCCGTGCCATCAATCCCAGTGCGGCGAGCATCTTTGCCATCGATCAGAAGACGATGGTCGGATCCCCCCTGTCCGTTTTGGTGAATGCCGAGGGGCGCGAGGAAATCGAGGAAAGTTTTCCACCCGCCACTTCCCGGCGCATGCCGCGTATCCTTGCCCGCGATCTGCGGGTGCCCGCAGGCATGTCGGTGGCGGCTGAATGGGCCAGGGTGGCCGATGAGGACGGTCAGGATGCCTATGTGCTGACGGTTCTCGATACAACGGCATGGAAACGCACTGAAACCGCATTGGAAGAGGCCCGCCGCGAGGCCGATGAGGCCAACCAGGGCAAGACGCGCTTTCTGGCAGCCGTCAGCCATGATCTGCGCCAGCCTCTGCATGCGCTCGACCTGCTGACCGGTGCCCTGGCTGACAATGTGCATGAAGATGCGGCGCGGGACATTCTGAACGACATGCAGAACGCGCTTGGTGTCATGCGCGACATGCTGAACAAGCTTCTGGACATATCCAAGCTGGATGCAGGCGTGGTCACACCCGAAATCGCTGATTTTCACATCGGTAACATGCTGCGCCGCCTGGCCAGTGATTACCGCATGCAGGCCGCCGAGGCGGGGTTGCCGCTGACCGTTGTACGCTCATCGGCCGTGATCCGTTCCGATCCCGGTTTGCTGTCGCGTATCGTCGGCAATTTCATATCCAATGCCATTGCTCATGCCGGCCGGGGGCGGATACTGGTCGGATGCCGTCGTCTGCCCGGCGCCATCCGTATCGAGGTCTGGGATACGGGCATCGGCATTCCGGCCGATCGGCTTGAGGATATTTTCGAGGCCTATCAGCAATTGGGCAATCCTGCCCGCCAGCGCGATCACGGGCTGGGGCTGGGGCTGGCGGTTGCTGAACGGCTGGCGCGGCTTCTGGATCATCCGATCGGCGTGCGTTCCTGGCCCGGCAAGGGGACGGTGTTTTCGGTCACGGTGCCCCTGGGTGAGGGCGGGGCGCCAAGGCAGGGTACGGAAACACTGCCCCGCCCTGCTGTGGCCGATCTGGCCGGAACCCGGGTTCTGCTGATCGAGGACGACCTGATGGTGCGCAAGGCAACGATCCTGTTGCTGAACATGTGGGGCGTGGCCGCATATCCCGTTTCCTCGCTGGAGGAATGGCAGCAGGGGCAAAGCGGTGATGGTGCGGTTTTCGAACCCGATCTGCTGATTGTCGATTACCGTCTGCAGGGCACGCTCGACGGTTTCCAGTCGGTAGAGGCCGTACGCGGCTATTTCGGGCGGGATATCCCGGCGATCATCATAACCGGCGATACGGCGGAGGAAAACCTGACCCGTGCCCATGCCGCCCGCTGTCAGCTCCTGTACAAGCCCGTCGATGCCGCCAAGCTCATGACCCT
>CAYXDL010000088.1:0-7964 GCA_964463775.1 uncultured Hyphomicrobiales bacterium | reverse complement strand
GCTGGGGCAATTTCGGTTTAGCGGCCGCTGCCATGACGCTTCCCGCCATCGCCGTCATGTTCGGAGAAACCTATGGCTGGCGCATCGCGATTGCCGCCACGGGTGTCATCGCCATCATCTATGCCGTCATCTATTTCCTGACCGTGACCGACACGCCGAAAGGCGCCACCTATTTCAAGCCGAACCGTACCGGCGCCATGGAAGTATCGAACCACAAGGATCTGGTACTTTACGCCATCCTCAAGGCCCCCTTGTTTCTGGCCCTTGCCCTGCTGACATGGAAACTGGGCGCCTATAATCTGAAGATGATAAGCCCGGCCACGGAAGCGGTGATCTATGTCATCCTGGCGGTTTTGTACTTCTACCAGCTGCATCACATGATCAAGGTGAACAGAGGCGTTTTTCACGAACCCGTCGCCGAGATCGATCATTACCGCTTCCGGCAGGTGGCGGTGCTGAGCCTGGCCTATCTCGTTTCCTTCGGTTCGGAGCTGGCCGTGGTTTCCATGCTGCCGCTGTTCTTTGCCGACACCTTTGGTCTGTCGATGGTAACGGCTGGTCTTCTGGCATCGGGATACGCCTTCATGAATCTGCTGGCACGGCCGGGTGGCGGGCTGATCTCGGATCGTTTCGGGCGGCGTAAAAGCCTGCTGATCCTGCTCTGCGGTCTTGCCATCGGCTATCTCGTTCTCTCCGGGATCGACGGCGGATGGTATCTGCCACTGGCGGTTATTGCGACAATGACCTGCTCGTTCTTCGTTCAGGCCGGTGAAGGGGCGGTATTCGCCATGGTTCCCCTGATCAAGCGGCGCATGACCGGGCAGATCGCCGGCATGGTCGGCGCCTATGGCAATGTCGGGGCGGTGTTGTTTCTGACGGTTCTTTCCTTTACGGAACCGCAGGTTTTCTTCATGGTGATCGCTGCCGGCGCCGCGCTGACCATGGTCGCTGTCTGGCTGTGGCTGGACGAGCCCGCCGGCGCCATGGCTGAAATCCGCCCCGATGGTACAGTCGAAATGATCGAGGTATCATGACGGCCATGCCCGATATCGCCATCGGTCAGCATTCAGCCGCCGGCCGCAAGGAGGAGAATCAGGACTCTTACGGCGTCCTGCTGCCCGATGGCGATCTTCCGGAGACAAAGGGCATTGTGGCAGCGGTCGCGGATGGCATCAGTGGCAGCACCGCCGCCAAGGAAGCCAGTGAAAGCTGCATCAAAAGCCTGTTCACCGATTATTTCAGCACCCCGGAAAGCTGGAGCGTAGCCACATCGGCAGGGCGGGTGCTGGGGGCGCTGAACCGCTGGCTGTTCGCGCAATCGCTGTCACGTTACGGCAATGAAGGGGCGATGATGTCGACTCTGAGTTGCCTGATCCTGAAGGAATGCACGGCCCATATTTTCCATATCGGCGACAGCCGCATCTGGCTGCTGCGCGGAGGGAATCTGCGCCCGCTGACCCGGGATCACCGTCGCCCGCTGGCAGGCGGAAAAAGCCATCTGCTGCGTGCCATGGGCGGGGAAGCGAATATCCGCATTGATACTGCCACCCATGCGGTGCAGGAAGGCGATGTCTTCCTGTTCACCACAGACGGCGTGCACGATTTCATCGCCCCTGCCGATATGGCGGAGATCATCGCCTGCCATGAGGGCAAGGAGGATGCGGCGGCATGTGAAATCGTCCGCCAGGCTTATGAGGCGGGTAGCCCCGACAACCTGACCTGCCAGATTCTGCGCATCCGCCACCTGCCCGAAAGCAGGGTTCCGCCCGGATATGGCGGCCGGATCCTGCCGTTTCCGCCGCCGCTGCAGGGGGGCATGCGTATCGATGGCTACAGAATCCTGCGTGAAATCCATGCCAACGCCCGTTCCGAGGTCTTTCTGGCCGAGGACGAGAAAACCGGACAGAAAGTCATGCTGAAATGCCTGTCCCGTAATTTCGAGGATGATGCGGAGGCAATCACCCGCTTTCTGCGTGAGGAATGGATCGCCCGGCGGGTCAGCAGCCCTCACGTGCTGCAGCTTTACGACCCCGGCACCCGGCGGCGGTTTCTCTATCTGGTCGGCGAATATGTCGACGGGCAGAGCCTGCGCCAATGGATGAACGATCACCCGGCACCGCAACCGTCCGAAATCCGCCCTCTTGCCGAACAGATCGTCCGCGGCCTGCGCGCCCTTCACAGGCGGGAAATGTTTCACGGCGATCTGAAGCCTGAAAACATCCTGATCGATCGCAACGGCACGGTGAAGCTGATCGATTTCGGTTCCGTCACCATTGCCGGCCTGCCGGATCCGGTAACGGCACACCCGCAAGGCAGCATCGATTACACGGCACCTGAATGTTTGAGCGGCCACCCTCCCGACAAGGCCGCCGATCTCTATGCCCTGGGCGTCATCGTCTATGAAATGCTGACCGGCCGCCACCCTTACGGGCGGGGGTTCAGATCGGTGCATGATGCCGCCCGGCGGCGCTATATTCCGGCCACCCGGCACCGTCCGGAGCTTCCCGGCTGGATCGACGGCGCCCTGCGCCAGGCCCTTGCCCGCGATCCCGCCCGGCGCCAGGAAGCGCTTTCCGCCTTCATTGCCGATCTGACGCATCCGAACCCCGCCCATGTTTCCGCCACCTCCCGCCCCTGGCTGGAACGCAATCCGGCCGGCTTCTGGAAAGCGGTTGCACTGCTGGCGCTGGCCGGCAATCTGATTCTGCTGGCCCTGCTGAAAGGATGAGCCCCTTGCCCTCATGGCATCCCGGCGTCTATGAATGGACCGCCGGGAACAGCAGGGGGATAAAGCATGAGCGAAACAACAGGCACCCCGCCACCGGAAGTCCCCGTTTTTGACGAGGCTTTCCGCGCACGCCTGGAAGAGCTGCTGATCTGGCGGCGTGATGTCCGCCATTTCAGAACCGATCCCCTGGCCGCGGAAACCGTCATGGCGCTGATCGACAGTTGCCGCCTGGCACCATCTGTCGGCAATGCCCAGCCCTGGCGTTTCGTTCTGATTGAAACCCCGGCCATGCGGGCGAGAATGATCGCCAATTTCGAACGCTGCAACGAAGCCGCATTAAAGGGCTATGACGGCGAACAGGCCCGCCTCTATTCGCAGCTGAAGCTGTCAGGCATGAGGGATGCACCGGTACAGATGGCGGTGCTGACCGATACCGAACCGGCTGCCGGGCACGGTCTCGGCCGTCAGACCATGCCGGAAACCCTGCATTATTCCACCGTCTGCGCCATTTATACCATGTGGCTGACGGCACGGGCGCGCGATATCGGCATCGGCTGGGTTTCAATCATCGACCCCGCGCAGGTGGAAGACGATCTCGGCACGCCCGCATCCTGGCGGCTGACCGCCTATCTGTGCATCGGATATCCCCGATACATGGATGACGAGCCCGAACTGGTCCGCCGTGACTGGCAGCAGCGCCTTGATATCCGCCAGCAGATTCTGAGGCGATGAAATGAGCGGCACCCCTTCGGTCCTCAGGGCGGCGCTGTGGATGCTCGGCGCGCTGGCCTCCTTCAGCATGCTGGCTGTCGCCGGGCGCGCCCTCTCGGTGGAACTGACCACCTGGCAGACCCTGTTCTATCGCGGGGTCGTCGGCATGATCATTCTGGGCGGCGTTCTTGTCTTCACCGGTACCGCCACCCTGCACACACGCCGTTTCGGCGAACATTTCTTCCGCGCCATCGTGCATCTGACCGGCCAGTATGCGTGGTTCTATGCCGTCATCGTGCTGCCGCTGGCACAGGTCTTCGCCCTGGAATTCACCGCCCCGATCTGGACGGCCCTGTTCGCCCCCTTCATCCTGCAGGAGAAACTGACCCCGCGCCGCCTGCTCGCCGTCGCTGCCGGTTTCGCCGGGGTGCTGGTCATTCTGCGCCCGGGGCTGGAAGCCATCGGCACCGATTCGATGATCGTGCTGGCCTCGGCCGTCTTTTTCGCCCTGACCCATATCATGACCAAGAAACTGACGCGCACCGACAGCGCCGTCGCGGTCCTGTTCTACATGACCCTGATTCAGTTGCCGATCAGCTTCGTTCTGGCAACGGCGGAGGTTTCTCTTTCCGGCTGGACAATGCCGGGACTGGCACTGTGGCCATGGATCGCCGCTGTCGGCACCGCCGCCCTGACCGCTCATTACTGCCTGGCCCGGGCCATGGCCCATGCCGATGCCACGGTTGTGGTGCCGATGGATTTTCTGCGCGTACCGCTGATCGCCCTGGTCGGCTTCCTGTTCTATGCCGAATCCATCGACTGGTTCGTTCTGGCGGGCTCTCTGTTCATCCTGGGGGGCAACATGCTGAACCTGCCCCGCAAAAGCACCGCCGCCAGAAACTGAATTCAGGGCTTGCCCGCCGGTATCGTTTGTTTAACAATGAAACATTCAGCCGGAAACAATACCGGCGGCAAGGGAGGACGCCTTGGGGATAAGCCTTGACGATAATGAAGGCCTCAGGCTGTTCCATGAAAAAAGCCAGGTTGTGTTCTTTGGCACGGGTCTTGCCTGTATGGCGTTTGCGGATGCCGGGCAATGATGGCGGCGCCCGTTGCTCTCGGGAAAAGAAAACAACACAAACGACAAGGATGGAACACCGATGATGAAAAAAGTCACTATGCTGGCGCTGGGCATGATGCTGGCGCTGACGCTTGCTGTGGGGGCCGGCAGCGCCCGCGCGGAAAAAATCAAGGTTGCGGGCATCTATACCCAGCCGATCCAGCAGAAATGGGATGCGGCCCTGCACCGGGCGCTGGCCGCGGCAGAGAAGGCCGGTGAAATCGATTATGTCTATTCCGAGAAAGTGCCGAACACGGACTATGTCCGCGTCATGCGCGAATATGCCGAAAGCGGCGTCAATCTGATCGTGGGTGAGGCTTTCGGCATCTCGCGCGAGGCCCGCAAGGTTGCCGACGATTATCCCAATGTCGCCTTCCTGATGGGCGATCCGGGCAAGCCTTACGGCAAGAACTTCTCCGTTTTTGACAACTGGATCCACGAACCTGCCTATCTGATGGGCATCCTTGCCGGCAAAATGACCAAGACCAACAAGATCGGCATGGTTGGCGGCTATCCCATCGGCGAAGTAAACCGCCTGTTCAATGCCTTCATGGATGGCGCGCGTGCCGCCAATCCCAAGGCACAGTTCAAGGTTTCCTTCATCGGCTCCTGGTACGATCCGCCCAAGGCCAAGGAGTTTGCCTTTGCCCAGGTTGAGGCCGGTGTCGATGTGCTCTATGCCGAACGCGCCGGGGTCGTCGATGCCGCCCGCGAGAAGGGGATCATCGCCTTCGGCAATGTCAATGACATGAACAAGGAGGAAAACGGCAAGGACGTCGTCGTCACCTCCGCCCTGTGGCATATGGAGAACGCCATCAATCACGCCATCTCTCTGGTCAAGGCCGGTAAGTTCAAGGCCGAGGACTACAAGGAATGGACGATGATGGCCAAGGGCGGCGCCAGCCTCGCCCCCTATTACGAGTTCGAGGACCGCATTCCCGCCGATGCCAAGGCAATGGTCGAAAAGGCCAAGGCCGACATCCTCTCCGGCAAGCTGGTTGTCAAAATCAACGACAACGAGCCGAAATCGACTTTCTGAGGGCTTTGCTCACCCGGGCGGCGGCCTGATCGCCGCCCGTCTTCATCCGCGATATGCGTGACGCATCCCTGACGTTGCGTCGTGTTTCTCCAGTCCCGAGGGAGGAGCCCCGATGAGCGAGGATCCACCGGTCGTCCTGCGCCTGAACGGCATTACCAAGCGTTTCGGCCCGCTGCTGGCCAATGACCATATCTCACTGACCCTTGAACGGGGCAGGGTGCTGGCGCTGCTTGGCGAAAACGGTGCCGGCAAAACCACCCTGATGAACATCCTGTTCGGCCATTACGTCGCCGATGAAGGCGATATCGAAGTCTTCGGCCATCCGCTGGAACCCGGTTCGCCCAAGGCGGCGATTGCCGCCGGCATCGGCATGGTGCATCAGCATTTCACCCTGGCCGATAATATGACGGTGATCGACAATATCATTCTGGGCACGGAACCGCTGTTCGCACCGCGCCAGAACATTGCCGCGGCACGGCACAGAATCAATGACCTGGCCCGGGAATTCGGCCTGAATGTGGACCCGGGCGCAAAAATATCGCGCCTGGCGGTGGGGGAGCGCCAGCGGGTGGAAATCCTGAAAGCCCTGTATCGCGGCGCCCGGATTCTCATTCTCGATGAACCGACCGCGGTTCTCACACCGCAGGAAACCGAGGCCCTGTTCGCCACCCTGCGCGGCATGGTCGCCAGAGGGCTTTCCATCATCTTCATTTCCCACAAACTGAACGAGGTCATGGCCATTGCCGATGATATCGCCGTTCTGCGCCATGGCCGCCTGCTTGAACGCCTGCCGCGGGCGGCGGCCAGCAAGGAGGAGATCGCCGCCATCATGGTCGGGCGCGAGATACCCGAACCCAAGCGCATCCCCATGCCCCCCGGGGAGGATCGGCTGCGGCTGAAGGACATCACCCTGCGCGGCGAAAGCGGCACCGGGCTGCGGGAAATCTCCCTTCGGCTGCGCGCCCATGAAATTATCGGCATCGCCGGGGTTTCCGGAAACGGGCAGAGCCTGCTGGCCGATCTGATATCGGGATTGCGCGCCCCGGACAGCGGCGGCATGGAGATCAATGGCATGCCTTTCACCGAATTCACCCCGCGCCGGGCAATCGCGGCGGGCATTGGCCGCATTCCGGAGGACCGCCATGCCACCGGCGTCATCGGCGATCTGCCGGTACAGGAAAACCTGATTCTGGAACAATGCCGCAGTCCGCGCTTTTCGGCCTTCGGTTGGCTGAAGGGCCGGACCATCACCCGCCATGCACGGGAACTGATCGACCGTTTCGATATCCGCGGCGCCACACCCGCAACGCTGGCCCGCACCCTTTCGGGCGGGAACATGCAGAAGGTCATTCTGGCCCGGGTGCTCGAAATCGGACCCCGGGTTTTGCTGGCCAACCAGCCGACCCGGGGGCTGGATATCGGCGCTGCCACCTATGTGCATGAACAATTGCTGCAGGCCCGCGCCGATGGCGCCGGCATCATCCTGATTTCGGAGGATCTGGAGGAACTGATGACCGTATCAGACGCCATTGCCGTCATGTATCGCGGGCGCCTGTCCGCCCCAATCCCGGCAGAGCGGATCACGGTTGAGAAACTCGGCGGGCTGATGGCCGGCCACGGCTTCGATGAAAGCACGGAAAGGGAGGAAGGCCATGCGGCTTGAAGCACGCCATGACATCCCCCTGTGGATGAGCGCATTGGCACCGGCCCTGGCGGTGCTGGCGGCGATGGTGTTGTGCAGCGCCCTGATCCTCTGGGCCGGGTTTTCACCGTTTCTGGCCTATGCCGCGCTGATCAAGGGCGGTTTCGGTTCCGTCTTTGCCCTGAGCGAGACTCTGGTGCGGGCAACACCCCTGATCCTGACCGGACTGGCCGCGGCCATCGCCTTCCGCGCCAAGCTGTGGAACATCGGCGCCGAAGGCCAGCTCTATGCCGGGGCGCTGGCCGCCACCTTCTTCGGCACCGGCATGATTACCCTGCCCCCGGTGCTGATGATTCCCTTTCTCTTCGTCGTCGCTGCCATGGCGGGCGGGCTGCTGCTGCTTGTCCCCGCCCTGCTGAAGGCTCATCTGCGTGTCGATGAGGTGGTGACGACGCTGTTGCTGAATTTCATCGTGCTGCTGTTCGTCAACTATCTGCTGTTCGGGCCGTGGAAGGATCCCATGGCCATGGGCTGGCCGCAGGGCCGCCCGATCATCGATGAAGGCGTATTACCGAACATTCTGGCCAAGACACGGCTGCATGCAGGGCTGTTCATCGCCATTGCCGCGGCCATCGCCGCCTGGGCACTGATGCGCTTCGGCGTGCTGGGGCTGGAAATACGCGCCACCGGCCACAATCCGGAAGCAGCCCGCTTCGCCGGCATC
>CAYXDL010000087.1:0-8002 GCA_964463775.1 uncultured Hyphomicrobiales bacterium | reverse complement strand
CTTTACCACGGCAAGGAGCCGCAGGCGCAAACAGACACGCAGCCGCTAAGCCCACGAAACCATTACAGAGCAAGGGGCGGCGCATATGCGCCGCCCCTATGGCGAAAATTATTCGCTGCCGGGATCAGATTTCGGTCAGAATGCCGTACATCTCCGGCCTGCGGTCGCGGAAGAACTGCCACAGATCGCGGACTTCGCGCACCTTGTCCATGTCCATATCGGCCATAACCAGCTCATCCTTGTCCTCGCTGGCCTCGACCAGGAACTCGCCGCGCGGATCGACGACATAGGAAGAACCGTAGAATCGGCCGATATTCCATGGCCCTTCGGTGCCCGGACGATTGATCGCCCCGATATAGACGCCATTGGCAACCGCCGAAGCCGGCTGCTCCAGCTTCCACAGATACTGGCTGAGGCCGGCCACCGTAGCGGATGGATTGACAATGTATTCCGCACCGTTCAGCGCCAGCGCCCGCCACCCTTCAGGGAAATGGCGGTCATAGCAGATATAGACACCGAGCTTGCAATAGGCGGTATCGAAAACCGGCCAGTCGGAATTGCCGGGTTTGAAGAAGAACTTCTCATAGAACCCCGCGACCTGGGGAATATGCGTCTTGCGGTATTTGCCGAGATATTTGCCATCGGCATCGATCACCGCCGCCGTGTTGTAATAGACGCCCGGCATGTGCTCCTCATAAATCGGCACCACGATGACCATATTGTATTTTTTGGCATATTCCTGCATCAGCCGGGTTGTCGGCCCGTCGGGGATCTTCTCCGCCGCCGCATACCATTTCGAATCCTGGCTGGGGCAGAAATAGGGCTGGGTGAACACCTCCTGAAAGCACAGCACATTCACCCCGGCCTTGCCCGCCTGTTCGATATAGGGAATATGCGCCTCGATCATCTGCTGACGGATTTCTTCCGGGCTCTGATCCGTACTGCCCTTCAGTCCGACCTGAATCAAACCGGCCTTGACGATTGCCATCTCTCTGATCCTCCCTTGCTGCGTTAAGGCTTCAGCCCTCGTAAATTGTTGACCATTTGGTCAAGTATCGTAAGCGCCGCCCGGCGACAGTACAAGGGCCAAAGGGTGGCAAAAGCAATTTTCGCACCCTGAGGCAGAAAAAAGTTGACCAAACGGACAGGTTTCCCCGATGATTAGGCAGGAAAATATCATAATAGCCATGCCGCCCCTCAGCATGAGCAAGGGCAGGCGGGCGATAACGGCCGGAAGCGGAACCGGCGGAAGATGAAAACGGGAAATATGCGTGGCAGCGGGCAGGGCCTGCTATGATCGCCCGCATGATAAGCAATGGGAGGAGCAGAACATGAGCGTTCTTATCAGAGGCGGGACGGTGGCCAATGCCGATCGTTCATTCCGCGCCGATGTCCTGTGCGAGGATGGCAAGATCACCGCCATCGGTGAAAATCTCGAAGCGCCGGCCGGTGCCGAGATCGTCGATGCCGGCGGCTGCTATGTAATGCCGGGGGGGATCGACCCGCATACCCATATGGAACTGCCCTTCATGGGCACGGTGGCCTCCGAGGATTTCTTTTCTGGCACCACGGCGGCGGCCTGCGGCGGCACCACGATGATCATCGATTTCGTCATTCCCGATCCGCAGGAAAACCTGATCGAAGCCTACAATAAATGGCGCGGCTGGTCGGAAAAGGCCGCCACCGATTACAGCTTCCATGTCGCCATCACCTGGTGGGACGATACCGTGCATCGGGATATGGGCATCCTGACCCGCGAGCATGGCGTCAACAGCTTCAAGCATTTCATGGCCTACAAGAACGCCATCATGGCCGAGGATGAAACCCTGGTGAACAGCTTCAACCGGGCCCGCGACCTTGGCGCCATCTGCACGGTGCATGCGGAAAACGGCGAGCTGGTCTTCCATCTGCAGCAGGAAATCCTCAAGCGCGGCATCACCGGGCCGGAGGGGCATCCCCTCTCCCGCCCGCCGGAGGTGGAGGGTGAGGCTGCCAACCGCGCCATCCGCATTGCTCAGGTTCTCGATGTGCCGGTCTATATCGTTCACAATTCCTGCAAGGAAGCGCTGGAGGCCATCACCCGTGCCCGCCTGGAAGGGCAGCGCGTTTTCGGCGAAGTGCTGGCCGGCCACCTTGTTGTCGATGACGAGGTCTACCGCAATCCCGACTGGGATTTCGCCGCCGCCCATGTCATGAGCCCGCCCTTCCGCCCCAAGGAACACCAGGAAGCCCTGTGGCGGGGCCTGCAATCGGGCAATCTGCAGACCACGGCCACTGACCACTGCTGTTTCTGCGCGCCGCAGAAAGCCATGGGCAAGGACAACTTCACCCAGATACCCAACGGCACCGGCGGCGTCGAAGACCGCATGGGGGTGCTGTGGCATCATGGCGTCAATTCCGGACGGCTGACCGTCAATGAATTCGTCGCCGTCACCTCTGCCAATGCCGCGCGGATCTTCAACATCTATCCGCAAAAGGGCTCGGTCTCAGTCGGCGCCGATGCTGATGTGGTGGTGTGGGATCCGGAACTGTCACGTACCATCTCCAAGGATACCCACCACCAGAACGTCGATTGCAACATCTTCGAGGGCATGACGGTCAAAGGGGCCAACACCGTCACCCTGTCACAGGGCGAGATCGTCTACAAGGAAGGCGATGTGCGCACCGTCAGGGGCAAGGGCCGCTATATCAACCGTCCCTGCTTCGCCCCTTATTACGATGCACTCAGCATCAAGCGCGAAAGAGAAGCTCCCCGTCCCGTGGCCAGGAGCGAGGCGGCGGAGTAATCAATTCTCCTGGCATCCCGAGAGCAACTGGCGGCGGCGGTTCACACCGCCGCCTCTTTTTTATGCGGATAAAGATATTATACGCTTAAGAGCATCACCCTGTTCCGCAAGCAGCCGTGCGTCAGCCTCCATATGGAAGCTACGCGCTTCCTGTGCCCGCAAAATCAGAAAAAGTGGACTCTGAAACGGCTGTTTCTTCCGCAGCCTCGGGTGAATGAACATCATCACGCGATTTTACCGGCCGTGGCGGAGGCGGCTGCCAGGCTTTCAGATTTGCACCCACTGAATCGTAAAACTCGGGAACAATCCGCTCAAGATCTTCGATAAACGTTCGGCGGCCATAGAAACGTTGACCTAGCCTTTCTACCATCAGAACTTCAAATCTCTGCGGAACCAAACCAGCCTTTTCAGTCTGAATCGCGGCAGGATCTTCGCGAAGAAGTGTGACTTCTTTCATTGTAGCCCGCGCCTTCTTAGGCCAGTGTGCCCGCAACAACAACCGCGGGTCATTATCTTTCAGCATACGAAGAAGCCAGTTCACCCGCGCTTTTGTCGATTTACGGTCATCAGGGGCCCGCACCGTCATAGAAACGGAAACAGTCCGCCGTGCAATATCTGCACAGATCACAATATCCGAAGCACAATCGGGTATACATATAGTTGAGGTCAGGGTATTGGTTTCAACCAAAGACCTGATCCCATCTTTGAGGCGCATGACAGGATCTGCCACATATTTACGTGCGATTTTCGTCGTAACTTCACGGCCCACGTGCCTGGCCATATGCAGGCACAAATCCTGCTCTTCAGCGAACCAACCTGCTACGAGTTCCTCAATTTCAGGAGAAGTCTTCCGCAAAGCCTCATTGTTTACGACAGCCTGAACAACGCTCTTCCAACTCGGTGCCATCTGAGTGAACCGCTCAATACCCGTTCCGGGATGAGCAAAGAAAAGGTTTAACTGTTTGAGAAGATAGGCTTGTTCCGAATCCTCCACAGCATCCTGATAGGCAATATTTTCACTCAATGTAGCAAGCCAAGACCATGACCAGTGAATAAGCTTTACTCTTCTAAGTAACGGCTTTGGCACCGTTACAGGAGAATGATCAGGGCGAGCGACAAATTCATTTGAAATGGTAATGACGGCATCTATCCCGTTTGCCTTTGCCAATTCCATATAACGCTGAACTTGTGAAGCATCGAGCTTAGCCTTAACAATTTTTGCTTCAATAAGTGCAGCCCAGTTTCTACGGCCTGTTGACACAACAATGAGTCCATCCGGACGGCAGGCAGTGTCCACTTCATGCCTCAGAACAACTTCCGTAAATGCTTTAATTTTAGTCCGCTTCCCAATTCGTACTTTAACCGTGCCAAGAACATTTTCCGATAAAACCGGAATTTGCGTCATGACGGCCAAAAAAATAGATGCGACTCTTTTTTCCTTGCTGGACTCCGCGAGAATCGGGAAAAGACGCGCAACCTCCCCACCTTTTAGAAAATCCGGCCGTTCATCCATTGCTCCCCCCATGACAAAGCAGGAGAAATGATAACCGACCCCATTAATATAAACAATAAGTTATATGCATATTACACAGTTCTTTGGCAGGCACATCCATTGTCTTCCGGGTTCTACGATTCACAGCACAGATTATTGCCCCCACACGGCGTTACCCCCACAAAAAAGGGCCGCGGTATTTCCCGCGGCCCGAATATTCTGCAATCTGTCGCGACAGACGGATTACATGCCCATGGCCTTGTTCCAGATGTCATGCGTCCAGGCGCCTTCCGGGCGCTTGCTGATGACGCTGTTGCCGCCCTGCAGCAGCACATTGACCGTGCGTTCGTAATCGGCGGGCACCAGATAGCCGATTCCCTTCGGGTTGCCTTCGATCAGCTTGTTGATTTCGCGCATCATGCGCCGCTGGTGCTTTTCAGTCTGCGCGCCGGTCTCATCATTCTCCAGCACGATGTCGGCAGCCTCGTCCGGATTGTCCATCGCGAACTGCCAGCCCTTGATCGAGGCTTTCAGGAAGCGCGCCAGCTTGTCGGCGAATTTGGGATCCTTCAGCTTGTCTTCCATGGCATACAGGCCGTCCTCAAGGGTGGCGACGCCCTGGTCCTCGTATTTGAAGACGATCAGCTCATCCGGCGACAGCCCGGCATCGATGACCTGCCAGTATTCGTTATAGGTCATGGTCGAGATGCAGTCGGCCTGTTTCTGCAGCAGCGGATCGACGTTGAAGCCCTGCTTGAGCACCGTCACGCCATCGGGGCCGCCATTGGTGGGAATGCCCAGCTTGGCCATCCAGGCCAGGAACGGATATTCATTGCCGAAGAACCAGACGCCGAGTGTCTTGCCGCGGAAATCCGCCGGGGTTTTGATGCCGCTGTCCTTGCGGCAGGTCAGCATCATGCCCGAACGCTTGAAGATCTGCGCGATATTGACCAGCGGCACGCCCTTTTCACGCGTCGCCAGGGCCGAGGGCATCCAGTCGATGATGACATCGGCGCCACCGCCGGCAATCACCTGGGCCGGGGCGATATCGGGCCCACCCGGCTTGATGGTGACATCAAGCCCGACCTCGTCATAATAACCCTTGTCCTTGGCGACGAAATAACCGGCGAACTGCGCCTGCGTCACCCATTTCAGCTGCAGCGTCAGCTTGTCCTTGGCCTGTACCGCACTGGCGGCAAGGCCGATTGCCGCCGCAGCCGCAATCATAAGAGCCTTCTTCATGGAACCTCCTCCTTTTTCTCCCGATCGATATTTTATATTCCCCAGTTTACACTACTTTCAGCCCGCCTGCCTGAAAGAGGCATGCCAACCTGTCATGGCCCGCTCGAGCATGGCGATCAAACCATAGAAAACCGATCCCGCAACGGCGGCTACGGCAATGGTGCTCCACACCATATCCACATTCATCCGCCCGACCTCAGTCGAGATACGGAATCCCATGCCGACAATCGGCGTCCCAAAAAATTCGGCAACGATGGCGCCGATCAGCGCCAGGGTGGAATTGATTTTAAGGGCATTGAAAATGAAGGGAAGCGCATTCGGCAGGCGCAGATAAAAAAGCGTCTGGCCGTAGGTGGCGGCATAGGAGCGCATCAGATCCCGCTCGATGGCGCCATAGGCGTTCAGCCCGGCGATGGTATTCACCAGCATCGGGAAGAAGGTCATGATCACCACCACGGCGGCCTTTGACTGCCAGTCAAAGCCGAACCACATCACCATGATCGGCGCCACACCGACAATCGGCAGGGCACTGACGAAATTACCCAGCGGCAGCAGCCCCCGTTGCAGAAACGGTACCTTGTCGACAAGCAGCGCCACCAGAAAGCCGGAACCGCAGCCGAGCACATAACCGCTGAGCACGGATTTGACGAAGGTCTGGTAGAAATCGGCGGCAAGAATATCCGTGGCACCCGCAAGCGTCACCGCAATCTGTGACGGCGCGGGCAACAACACCCGGGGGATGCCGAAACCGATAACGATCACCTCCCACAGATAGAGCAGCCACAGACCGAAAGCCGCGGGCACCAGAATGCCGACCGCCCGGCGGGCCATGGGCGCGCGCGGCTCCAGATCGGACAGCAGCGATATCGCCACCCAGGCAAAAAAGCCAAGGCCCAGCATATAGATCCAGAAACCCCAGCCCGCCTTGCCGGCCAGCCCGGCCCCATACAGGGCGAAGGCAGGGGCCACCGCCGCCAGAATAACGCCGGCGAAGGCAATGACAGCCGCCAGCACACCGGGGCGCGAGCGCCAGCCGATCCACAGACAGGCAATCACCGCCACCGCCTGAAGGATGAAGGCCTGCGGCAGGTCAATCCAGTTCAGCCCCCCGCCTTCCCGGGCAAGGGGCAGCACCTGCGAAACGATGGCAGCGAAAGCAAACAGGCCGTTGCTGATACGCATCTGTCCCTTCATGCCGCCACCCCCATCCTGCGCAGGGTGAATTTCTCAAGCGCGGACATCAGCGCCACCAGCGTTCCGGCAAGGGCCGAGGCCACCACCAGCGCCGCCCAGATCTGGATCGTCTGCCCGTAATAGGAGCCGACCAGCAGCCGTGCGCCCAGACCGGCGGAGGCCCCAGTCGGCAATTCGGCAACGATGGCGCCGACCAGGCTGATCGCCACCGCAACCTTGAGGCTGGCAAACAGGAACGGCACCGACGAAGGCCAGCGCAGTTTCCAGAATACCTGCCAGGAAGAGGCGCTGTAGGTGCGCATCAGATCCATCTGCATCGGATCCGGGGAACGCAGCCCCTTGACCATGCCGATGGTGACGGGAAAGAAGCACAGATACATGGATATCAGCGCCTTGGGCACCAGCCCGGTCAGCCCGACGGCCCCCAGCACGACGATCACCATAGGCGCAATCGCCAGGATGGGAATGGTCTGGGAGGCGATCACCCAGGGAAGCAGGCTGCGGTCCAGGGCCCTCACATGCACAATTCCCACCGCCAGCACAACGCCAAGCACGGTACCGAACAGAAAGCCCAGCAGGGTGGAGGAGATCGTCACCCAGGAATGATAGACAAGGCTGCGCTTGGAGGTGATCTTGCGGTCGAAAATCGATTTCTTCAGCTCGATGACGATCTGATGCGGTGCCGGCAGCAACGGCCGGTCCATCGACCAGGAATCATCGATCAGCTGCGTAACCGTCCAGTCGGTCTTCTGACGCTTGTATTTATCCAGCAACACCGGAGCGTTCAGCGCCACGGCACCGGCATACCACAGCACGAGAAGCACCAGAATGACCGTGACCAGCGGCAGGCCACGCCCGTCCATGGCGCGGGCAAGCATGGTCTTGTCGGCGGGCAGCACGGCATCAATCGTCATAGCTGTGCCCCGCCCGCAATCCTTCACGCACCTGATGGGCGATTTTGAGGAATTCCGTGCTTTCGCGGATATCCAGTGTCCTGTCTCGCGGCAGGTTGCAGTCGATGATATCGATGATACGTCCCGGACGCGGCGACATGACGACAATCTTGGAAGACAGGAACACGGCCTCGGGAATCGAATGGGTGACGAAAATCACCGTTTTCTGCGTCTTTTCCCACAGGCGCAGCAGCTGCTCGTTCAGATGATCACGGGTAATCTCGTCCAGAGCGCCGAAGGGTTCATCCATCAACAGCAGTTCCGGCTCGAAGGAGAGGGCACGGGCGATGGATACGCGCTGCTGCATCCCGCCTGAAAGCTGCCAGGGATACTTG
>CAYXDL010000086.1:1951-8016 GCA_964463775.1 uncultured Hyphomicrobiales bacterium | reverse complement strand
GGAACTGCGCATGTCCCATGAAATCGGTCTGCTGACGGCACGGCGCGACAACCCGGCAGCGGCACTGTTCCGGATCTTTGCCACCAGCCACAACTGGCTGGAGGAAAGCTTCATCAAGGATGCCCGTGCGCCGCGGCGGCGCTGAGCAGTGCATATGAACCCGGGCTCAGGCGCAATCCCTGCAGGCCGATACAATCAGATCGATGATCGCGCGCACCCGCCGGGAAAGAAAACGCGTCTGCGGATAAAGGGCATAGGCATTCAGCCCGGGGATGGTGTAGTCGGAAAGAATGGCGCGCAGGCGCCCCTCCGCCAGCGCCTCACGCACCAGAAAATGCGGTGAACGGGTAATCCCCAACCCGGCGATGGCCGCCTCGCGCAGGAAATCTCCATTGCTGGCCGCCATCCGCATATGGGGCGCGGCCTGAAACTTCCGCCCCTCGGGCGAAATCAGCGTCCAGCTCCGTTCCGGCACATTCGAGTAAAAAACCCCGTCATGACCAGCCAGATCGTCAGGATGGCGGGGCTCCCCCCTTTTTTCGAGATAGGCCGGACTGGCGCATAACACAAAATGTATCGGCGTCAGCTTACGGGCGATCAGCGTCGATGATTTCGGATCGGTAATGCGGATCGCAAGATCGAATCCTTCCTCGATCAGATCGACATGACGGTCAGAAAAATCGATATCGACCGTCAGATCCGGATGCTGCCGGACAAAATCCAGAATGGCGGGCGCAAGATGCTGCAGCCCGAAGGATAAAGGCAGCGACATGCGGACGGATCCGCGCAACGCCCCCTGTCTTTCCGACACCTCGGCCTCAAGCTCCGCCGTATCAGACAGGATCTGCGCCGCGCGGGCATAGTAATTCCGCCCCGCCTCGGTCAGGCTGTAACGGCGGGTGGAACGATTCATCAGCTGCACGCCGAGGCGACGTTCCAGTTCCCCCAGGCGACGGCTTACCGCTGATTTGGCAATACCCAGCTGTTCGGCGGCCCGGCTGATGCCCCCCGCCTCAACGATTCTGGTGAAGATCGTCATATCCTCGAACTGACCCATGAGGATTGTTCTCCAAAACAGCACAATGTTGTTATATATTCTCTCTTACTTCTCTCTGGCGCAAATATTAAACTACCCTGACACGCACGGAAATAACGCGCGTGCCCGTTACAACTGCAAAGGGGAGATGGACAGATGACGTCAGCACAGGAAATACCGGGCAAGCTGCAGCAATTGGCCATGCCGGCGGGGCGGATACTGATCGCCCTGATTTTCGTTCTTGCCGGGATCAACAAGATCATCGGCTATGCCGGCACCCAGGGATACATGGAATCCAAGGGCGTGCCCGGGGCATTGCTGCCTTTGGTCATCCTGCTTGAGGTCGGCGGCGGGCTGGCGATCATGGTCGGCTGGCAGACACGCCTGGCGGCATTGGCGCTGGCGGGTTTCAGCATTCTCGCCGCCATTATCTTTCACAACAATTTCGCCGATCAGAACCAGATGATCCATTTCCTGAAAAACCTGTCGATCGCAGGCGGCTTTCTGTTTCTTTTCGCTCATGGCCCCGGCGCCTACGCGCTGGACAACCGCAGCGGCGGCAACACCGCCAATCCGGACGGCTGAATGCCGCGCGGCCCCGGCGGCGCATACCGCCGGGGCCGCCCCGCCCCTCTGCCGCCGGAAAACAGGCAGCGCGCGGAAACACCCCCGAAGAAACCCGCAACCCTGGAAAGACGGAGGCATGCCCCATGGGACTGCTCATCGACGGCACATGGCACGATCAATGGTATGACACCAAAAGCAGCAAGGGCCGCTTTCAGCGCATGCAGTCACAGTTTCGCAACTGGGTCACGCCGGACGGCGCCCCTGGCCCGACAGGGCAGGGCGGCTTCGCGGCCGAGGCCGGGCGCTATCATCTGTATATCTCATATGCCTGCCCCTGGGCACACCGGACCCTGATCTTCCGCATGCTCAAGGGGCTGGAGGAGATGATCTCCCTTTCCGTGGTACACTGGCATATGGGCGAACAGGGCTGGACCTTCGAGGAAGGAGACGGCGTCATTGCCGATACGGTGAACGGCACCCGGTATCTTCATCAGATCTACACAACCGCCCTGCCCGATTACACCGGCCGGGTGACCGTTCCCGTTCTCTGGGACAAGAAGCGTCAAACCATTGTTTCCAATGAATCGGCGGAAATCATCCGCATGTTCAACAGCGCCTTCGATCACCTGGGCGCACGAAAGGGAGATTACTATCCGCGATCACTGGCGGCGGAAATCGACATCGTCAATGCCCGCATCTACGACACTGTCAATAACGGCGTCTACAAAGCCGGCTTCGCGACCACGCAGGATGCCTATGAGGACGCCGTCCACCCCCTGTTCGACACTCTGGACTGGCTGGAAGACCGCCTTGCAGAACGCCGCTATCTGATGGGAAAGAAAATCACCGAGGCCGACTGGCGGCTGTTCACCACGCTGATACGCTTCGACGCTGTCTATGTCGGGCATTTCAAATGCAATCTGCGCCGCATCGATGATTACCCGAACCTTTCCGGCTATCTGCGGGAACTGTACCAATGGCCGGGCGTGGCAAAAACCGTTCGCTTCGATCATATCAGGAAGCATTATTACGGCAGCCACAAGACCATAAACCCCACGGGCATCGTTCCCGCAGGACCGGTGCTCAACCTTGAGGTGCCCCATGGGCGCGAACATCTCTGACGGCGCCGGGGCCGCCCTCAGAACAGCAGCAGACTGGCCAGGCCAAGAAAGGAGAAGAAGCCCAGAACATCGGTGATTGTGGTCACGAAAACCGAACTGGCCAGCGCCGGATCGATTTTCATCCGGTCCAGGGCCAGAGGCACGAGGATGCCGGCCAGCCCCGCCGAAATCATATTGACGATCATCGCCAGCACGATCACCAGCGCCAGACGGGCATCGGTGAACCAGGCATAGGTGACAACGCCCACCAGCAAGGCCATCAGAACCCCGTTGCCGAAGCCGACCAGCATTTCCTTGTTCACCAGCCGCCAGGCGTTGTGCGGTGTCAGCTCCCTCGTCGCCAGGGCGCGCACGGCGATCGTCAGGGTCTGAGTGCCCGCATTGCCCCCCATTGATGCAACGATCGGCATCAGCACCGCCAGCGCCACCGCTTTTTCGATGGTGGCATCAAACAGGCTGATCACGGCCGAGGCGAGCAGCGCCGTACCGAGATTGACCGCCAGCCAGGGGGCGCGGCTCATTGTCGTCTTCCAGACGGAATCATAGAAGTTGTCGTCCTGCACACCACCGAGGGCCAGCAGATCCTCCTCCGCCTCTTCCTCGATGACATCGAGAATGTCATCGACCATGATCACGCCGATCAGGCGGCCTGACTTATCAACCACCGGCGCCGAGCTCAGATTGTATTGCTGGAACAGATAGGCGACCTCTTCCTGCTCCATATCAGCGGGGATGACATGGAGATCGCGCTCCATGATATCGCTGATCGGCACATCGCGCTTGGTGCGCATCGCCCGGTTCAGGGGTACGGCGCCAATGGGATGGTGGGCGGGATCGACCACGTAGATCTCATAGAAATCATCCGGCAGATCCTCGGTCTCGCGCAGGTAATCGATCGTATGGCCGATGGTCCAGAAGGAGGGCACCGCGATCAGATCGCGCTGCATCAGCCGCCCGGCCGTGTCCTCGGCATAATTCAGGCTTTTCTCGACCGCGACCCGTTCTTCCGTCGGCACGCTTTCAAGAACCGCCTCGCGCTGTTCGGGTTCCAGATCCTCCAGCAGATAGACGGCATCGTCCGTATCCAGTTCGGACACGGCTGCGGCAACCTCGTCCGGCTCCATCAGGGAAATGATTTCATCGCGGACGGTCTCGTCCAGATCGATGAGCATCTCCGGATCGAGCTGGCCGCCAAACGCTTCGACAAAGGCTTCGCGCTCGGAACTGGACAGCTGATGCACCAGATCGGCCAGATCGGCGGAATGCAGCGGTTCGCACAGGGAACGCACGCGCTCCCAGTCCCGGCCGGCCAGCGCCTCGCGCACCGCACGGATCGTCTCCGGCGTCAGGGGGCGGGTGGTCTCTGCCTCATCCAGAACTGCCTGATCGTTTTCCAATACCTCACCTTTTCCCGATATCGCCGTCGCAAAAGGCGTTCAGCCCTGTTCCGCCTGCTGCTGGCGGGCCCGATCCTGTGCATCGACAGCGGCCACCGCCGTCATGTTGACCATACCGCGCACGGAAATCGCCGGAGTCACGATATGTGCCGCCTGCGCCATGCCCATCAGTATCGGCCCCACCGACATGCCGTCGCTCAGTTCCTTCACCAGATTGAAGGCGATATTGCCCGCATCCAGATTCGGCAGAATGAGCAGGTTCGCATTTTCCTTCAGCACCGTGTTGGGAAAAATGCGCTCACGCAGCGCCCTGGAAACGGCGACATCGCCTTTCATCTCGCCCTCGATCAGCAGATCCGGCGCCCGTTCCTTCACCAGACGGTAGACCTGGCGCATTTTCTCCGCCGAGGGATATTTCGAGGATCCGAAATTGGAATGCGAGAGCAGCGCAACCCTGGGCTCAACCCCGAAACGGCGCATTTCCTCAGCGGCCAGCAATGTCGTATCGGCCAGCTCATCGGCGGAAGGATCGTAGGAGACATGGGTATCGGCCATGAAAAAGGTGCCGCTCGGCAGAACCAGCATCTGCATCGCCGCCGGCAGATGCACCCCCTCGCGCAGGCCCAGAACGCCGCGGATGCGTTCCAGATGTTTTTCATACCGTCCGACCAGACCGCAGATCAGGGCATCGGCCTCCTTGCGGTAGACCATCATCGCACCGATGACGGTGCTGTTGGTGCGCACCAGATAACGGGCAGCATCGGGGGTAATGCCCTTGCGTTCCATCAGCGCATGATAGCCGGTCCAGTATTCGTGATAGCGCGGATCATCCTCCGGATCGACCAGTTCGAAATCCTCATCAATGCGCAGACGCAGACCGAAGCGCGCGATACGGTTTTCGACTACGGCCCGTCGCCCGATCAGGATCGGGCGGGCCAGCCCGTCATCGACCACGATCTGAACCGCCCGCAGAACCCGCTCCTCCTCGCCATCGGCATAGGCGACACGCATCGGATTGGCGCGGGCCCGGTCGAAAATATGCTTCATGGCGAAACCGGTACGGTAGACGAACTGATCCAGCCGTTCCCGGTAGGCATCGAAATCCTCTATCGGGCGGGTGGCCACGCCGGAATCCATCGCCGCGCGGGCCACGGCCGGCGCGATTTCAAGAATGAGGCGCGGGTCGAACGGCTTGGGTATCAGGTAATCGGGGCCGAAGCTGAGGTTCACATCACCATAAGCCTTGGCAACGATATCGGAGGGTTCCTGCATCGCTAGGCTGGCAATGGCCTTGACGCAGGCCAGCTTCATCTCCTCATTGATGGTTGTCGCGCCGACATCCAGCGCCCCGCGGAACAGAAACGGAAAGCACAGAACATTGTTCACCTGATTGGGATAATCCGAACGCCCCGTGGCAATGATTGCATTGGGGCGGGCCTTGCGGGCCAGTTCCGGCATGATCTCCGGCGTCGGATTGGCCAGGGCCATGATGATCGGATCCTCGACCATGGTCGCGACCATTTCCTCGCTCAGTACGCCGGGCGCCGACAGGCCAAGAAAGATATCCGCGCCGGCAATGGCCTCGGCCAGGGTGCGGTGCTCCGTCTCCACCGCATAGCGCGCCTTGTAGGGATCCATCTCGATGGTGCGCCCGGCATAAATGACACCATGAATATCGCAGACGGTGATGTTGCGCTTGTCGATCCCCAGACTGACCAGCAAGTCGAGGCAGGCCAGCGCCGCCGCCCCCGCCCCTGAACAGACCAGCCGCACCCTCGCCGGATCCTTGTTCACCAGCTTCAGGGCATTGTAGATCGCCGCCGCCACGCAGATTGCCGTGCCGTGCTGATCATCATGGAAAACGGGGATGGACATGCGCTCGCGGCACTTCTGCTCGACGATGAAGCATTCCGGCGCCTTTATGTCCTCCAGATTGATGCCGCC
>CAYXDL010000086.1:0-1941 GCA_964463775.1 uncultured Hyphomicrobiales bacterium | reverse complement strand
ACAATATCGACCAGACGGTCGGGATCGGTTTCCCTGACCTCGATATCGAAGACATCGATATCTGCAAATTTCTTGAACAGAACCGCCTTGCCCTCCATCACCGGCTTGGCCGCCAGCGGACCGATGGCCCCCAGCCCCAGAACGGCGGTGCCATTACTGATGACACCGACGAGATTACCACGCGCCGTCAGGGATGCCGCTTCGCGCTCATCGGCGGCAATGGCATTACTGGCGGCGGCGACACCGGGTGAATAGGCCAGCGCCAGATCGCGTTGGTTCGCCATTTTCTTCGTCGGCGTTATCTTCAGCTTGCCCGGCGTTGGATAACGGTGATACTCCAGCGCCATTTCATCGAGATCTTCAGCCATCCTGTCTGTACCCACGCACCGTAAGATTGCTCCGCATGAGCTGCTATAGATAATATGCCCACCCGGCGCATGCCAGCAGATAAACGAAAATTCCCCGCCAGAGGCGGAAAACGCTGCGCAAGGGGCCAGAGCTTCCGCGATTGCGGCAACAGCAGCCATTCAGGAGATCGGGAACAGATACGGAAGACACCGATGGGTATAATATGGATGGGTACAATATGAACGAAGGCCCCGCGGTTGCCACGGGGCCTTCAGTCAGATTCTGGTGCGGTCGAGAAGACTCGAACTTCCACGGGATCTCTCCCACAGCGACCTCAACGCTGCGCGTCTACCAATTCCGCCACGACCGCGAAAGACGCGAACGGGGGAATAGCAAATTCGCGACAGGGCATCAAGCCCAAAGAATCCCCGCACGGCGCCTATCATCCGCAGCCGCCATGGAGAACGAAGGCTATTCCTCTTCACCAATGCTGTAGGTCCGGGTAATCGACACCCCGACATTATCACCGGTGACCACAACCTCACCCCGGGCGATCAGGCGGTCATTGGCATAGATCCATGCATGATCCTCAACCGTTGCGGCCAGTTCGATCACGGCACCACGGCCCATTTTCAGCAACTGGTTGATCGGCATGGTTGCCGCGCCTATGACGACGGAGATTTCTATTTCGACATTTTCAACGGCAGAGGACACCGGAAACTCCACTTTTCCAAATGATGGCCTGGCCCATGGTGCCTGCTCTTGGTAAATGAACCCTTAAAGCCAGGCGCTGGAGGGCGACAGGCCGCACAATGCATAAAACGTCGAAATCCTTTACACATGTCATATCATGGATTTTTAACTATTTGATTTTTAATGATATTTTTTTTGGCACGCTCATTGCATATAGTAGGGCGAATGCGGTTTAGCACTTAAAAAGTTTCGGTCAGGGCCGGTTATGCAGCAGGCGGACTGAAGAGATGGGAAACCAGTTTTGACCGCATAGATGTTTATTCATTTTTCGTTTCCTGCGGGAAACATTGATTGGGAGGCGAATGCCATGTTCAAGCGTTTGATGATCGCAACCATCGCCAGCATCGGGGCCCTCGCGGTTTCCTTTGCCTCGGCGGACAAGGCCAAGGCCGCCTGGACGGCCAGCGGTCTTCTTGGCCTGGTCGGTGAAACCACCGCTGACTGGACCTTCATCGGCGGCAATGACAGCCTGTGGAGCGGTGCCGGCTCCGCCACTTTCGAGGTCAAGTTCGCCAGCTTCAACAATTCCATGGGCTTTGCCGATGCGGCAGGCAACAACAAGAGCTTCATCCTCGACAAGGACAGTGTCGGTGCCCAGGTCTTCGTACCCAGCTTTGATCCGTTCACCTTCTATCTGGACACGCCGCCTTGGGACGGCAATACCTGGTACAGCAAGAAGAGCCTGAACGGCCCGAACCAGATGGATCATCTGCTGACCTTCCGCAACAAGACCGATCCGCTGGAATTCCTGTTGTTCTGGGAAGATCTGGACTTGGGTGATGCTGACTACAATGACTTCATCGTCCGCGTCAACCTGACCTCCGGCGGTCCGCAGAGCGT
>CAYXDL010000085.1:0-8026 GCA_964463775.1 uncultured Hyphomicrobiales bacterium | reverse complement strand
GCGGAAAAGCGGCCTATGCCGGGAATATACGCCGCCTCCGCACCCATGCGTGAGCGGCGGGGCTGAACAGCCGCCCGCCGATTTCGCGCCGGTGGAGGAACCGCCGACGCCGGTGCTTCTGCGCCATGTCTTTCAGAACCGTTTCTACATACACAGCCTGCGCCGGCTGAAAGGGGATGATCTTCACCCCCTGCCCAATCCCTGGCAGCGCCGCCGGGCGGGGGATGACCTGTTCGCCCCCTCCGCCCGCCATGTGCCACCGTTATCCCTGGGCGATGCCGCCTGGCGGGCACCGCCTTCGCTGGGGGCCGCTGGGGCGTTTCATCATGCCTTCGCCTTTCTCGACGACCTGCTGGCTGACGGGCATGAAGACATGGCGCGTATTCTGGTCGCAGCCTGGATCCGCGACTGCGGCCGCTGGCGCGAGGATGCCTGGAACCGCCAGGTGCTGGCACGGCGGATCAGGGCCTGGCTCCTGGCCGCGCCGGCATTGCTGAAGGGGGCGGATGAGGGTTTTCGCAGGGCGTTTGTGGACAGTCTCGACAGGCAGGCGGCGCATCTGGCGCGGCTGTCAGGGCAGGAAGGCTGTGCCGCCGGGGCGATGGAACGTGCTGTCAGCCTCTGTCTGCATGCGCTGGCCCGTGGCGGTGGTGAGGACGGGCGGACGGAACGCTGGCTTGCCCTGCTGCGCCGTGAGATCGCCTCTCAGATACCCGGCGATGGCGGCCATGCCAGCGGCAATCCGGAAACCCTGTTCCATCTGTTGCGTCAGCTGCTGCTGCTGCGCGAGGCCCTGCTGTCACGCCATATGGCGGTTCCGGCATTTCTGCAGCGGGCGCTGGACAGGATGATGCCGGCCCTGCGCTTTTTCCGCCATGGCGACGGAACGCTGGCCTTGTTCGGCGGCGGTCGTGCGGGGGATGCGCAATCCATCGGCCTGACCCTGCAGCGCGGCGGTCGCGGGGCGAAGCCGCCGTTATCTTTTCCTCATACGGGTTATGAGCGTCTGAGCGCCGGACGCGGCTCTGTGATTGCCGATGCGGGGCTGGGGGCGGAAGCCCCGGTCAGCCGTCGTCAGTATCCGGGCGCGTTCGAATACAGCCTCGGCCGTCAGCATGTGGTGGTCAATTGCGGCGGCGCGGGGAACATGGGCGACGACTGGAGCGAGGCCCTTTCGCGGACGGAGGCCCATTCCACCCTGTCTTTCGGCGGTGCCGTACCGCGGGAGGCTCTCGGCAGCCGGGTGAGCCGTCATGAGCATGAAGGGGCGTCATGGCTGGATATTGTCGCTCCGCTGCCTGCGGGTGTCGTTCATACGCGCCGTTTCTATCTTGCCTCCGGCGGGGACAATCTGCGCGGCGCCGATATTATTGAAATCCTGCAGGGGCGGTCCTGGCCGGCGGGCGGCGTTATCCGCTTCCACCTTCACCCCGCCCTGCGCCCGACGCCGGTGGGAGAGGGGCAGGAAATCCTCCTCACCCCCCGTTCGGGGCGGGGCTGGGTATTCCGCACCGATGCGCCGGATGTCCGTATCGAGGAGAGCATTTATTGTGCCGCCATCCCCCGGCGCAGCCATCAGATCGTGATCCCTCTTCCCGCGGGGCCTGAGGAAGGTCGGGATCAAATCATCTTCCGCTGGGCGTTTTCCCGCATTGGGGGTTAGCCCCTTCCTTAGCGATGGCGGGATGTCCTTGATATCGCCCCGGCGGTGTGTATGACAGGGGCATGCGCATGCTGTTCATCACATCGACGCGGATCGGCGATGCGGTGCTGTCCACCGGACTGATCGATCATTTCATCCGCCGCCATCCGGGGTTACGGATCACCATTGCCTGCGGGGCGCCCGCCGCGCCGCTTTTTGCCGCCGTACCGGGTCTGGAACGGATTCACATCATCACCAAGCGCCGCCACCATCTGCACTGGCTGGAACTGTACCGCGCCTGTTTCAGGCCCTGGTCGGTCATTGTCGATCTGCGGGCATCCGCCATCGGCTGGCTGCTGCCGGCGCGGCGACGTTACATTATGGGAAAGCGCGATGACGATCTGCACAGGGTGATCGAACTGGGCCGGGTGATCGGTGCCGGTGAGGAGCCGCCTGCCCCGCGCCTGTGGCTGACGGCGGAGGATCGTGAAGCCGCCGCCCGCCTGCTGGGGGACGGCCCGGTCCTGGCGCTGGGGCCGGCAGCCAACTGGATCGGCAAGCAATGGCCGGCGGAACGTTTCGCCGAGCTGGCGGACCGGCTGACGAACGGAACGGGGCCGCTTGCCGGGGCGCGCATCGCCCTGTTTGCCGCGCCGGGCGAGCGGGAGCAGCTTCGCCCCTTGTATGAGGGGCTGGCGGCGGACCGGCTGATTGATGCGGTGGGCCTGCCGCTGGGCCAGGTGGCGGCCTTGATTGAACGCACAGCCCTGTTCATCGGCAATGATTCCGGGCTGATGCATATGGCGGCGGCGCTGAAGGTGCCGACACTGGGCTTGTTCGGTCCCAGCCAGATCGACCGTTATCGCCCCTGGGGGGCACTGACGGCGGCGGTGCGCACGCCGAAAAGCTTCGAGGATCATGTGCTCGATCCCACATATGATCACCGGCGTACTGGCAGCCTGATGGAGGGGATTAAGGTCGGCACGGTACTGCAGGCGGCCGAGGATCTGCTGGAAAGAGCGCGGCATCATGGTTGAGGGCGTGGCAGAATGGGATGGCATAGCCGTTGGTTATCTCTGGCGGGGCAGCAATCCCGTTTCGGCTGCGGAACGGTTTTTCGCCTCTTATCGACGCTATCAAGCGGGGCGTGATCATCGGTTGATCATTATGGCCAAGGGTTTCGCGGACGACCCGTCCGCGACCATTGCCGCCATTGCTGGTGATATCGATCATCATATTCTGCATCTGCCCGATGACGGTTTCGATCTGACTGCCTACAGGCGCATGGCGGAGCGGATCACCTGTCCGCGGCTGTGCTTTTTCAATTCCTTCAGTGAAATTCTTGCCGATGGCTGGCTCGATCACCTTGCCACGGCGCTGGAGAAGGCCCCGGATGCCGGCATTGCCGGGGCCAGCGGTTCCTATGAGCAGATCGATCCCGCCGCCGGGTTTCCGCCCTGGCCCAATATTCATCTGCGCAGCAATGCCTTTCTGATCGGCCGGGATGATTTTCTGGGCCTGCGCTGGTGGCCGATGCGCGCGAAGATGGACAGCAATCTGTTCGAGGCCGGACCCGGCGGCATGACGGCCCAGATCATGGCGAAAGGCAAAATACCCTATATCGTCGACCGGCACGGGCGCTGGTTCGCCCCCGCAGACTGGCCAGAGAGCCAAACCTTCCGTCTGGGCGATCAGCAGGGCCTGCTCGTGGCGGATGGCCGGACCCGTGCCTATCAGGAAGGGGATAAGGCCCTGCGGGCCTATCTGCATCATCTTGCCTGGCGGCCCGGGCCAGCGGGGCGCAACCCGCTGAAGCGGCGCAAATGGTATCACCGGCTGCGGTTTTGGCGTTGATTGTTCCCCGCAGGCTCAGGGCAGGGGCAGGGCGGCCTGTTTCTTGACGATGCCGAAGGCGAAGCTCGATTCGATCGAGGCGATGTTGGGGATCTTGTTCAGGGTCCGCCGCATGAAGCGTTCATAGGATTTCAGGCTGTCGCTGACCACATACAACAGATAATCATCGCTGCCCGCCATCAGATAGCAGGCCAGGATTTCATCGATATCGCGGATATAATCCTCGAAGGCGGTGACCGCCTCCTCCGAATGCACGCCAAGGCGGATCGATACGAACACGGTGATCGGCAGGCCGTATTTTTCCCGGTCGATGCGGGCCGTATAGCCTTCGATGATGCCGCTTTCCTCAAGCTGGCGCACCCGGCGCAGACAGGGGGAGGGAGACAGCCCGACCCTTTCGGCCAGGGTGTTGTTGCTCAGCCTGGCGTTCTGCTGCAGGGCGCGGAGAATTTTCAGGTCTGTGGTATCCAATGGGTTTTTCCCGCTCAATCGTGGCAGATTCTGCCTCATAATGGGCAAATTGCGGCTGAAATGGCAAGATAATTGCGGTGATATTGGCGTATTCTTTCATCATGACAGATGGAAGGAGGCTGTAATGCCGGAAGGAAAATACGGATTTGCAACCAGAGCCATTCACGATGGCTACGATCCGGCCGGGAATGCACAATCGCTGACTCCGCCGCTGTATATGACATCGACCTTCTGCTTTGACACGGCCGAGCAGGGCGGGGAGATCTTCGCGGGTGAAAGCCCCGGCCATGTCTATTCGCGCATCTCCAATCCGACGCTGGATGTGCTGGAGGCGCGGATCGCCTCTCTCGAAGGGGCGGAAGCGGGGTTGGCAACCGCCTCGGGGATGGGGGCGATCACCGCCACATTGTGGACCTTTCTGTCCGCAGGCGATGAGATCCTTGTCGACAAAACCCTGTATGGCTGCACCTTTGCCTATATGCGCCACGGGCTGAGCCGTTTCGGCGTCAGCGTCCGCCATGTCGACATGACCGATCCGGAAAACCTGCGCCGGGCGATGGGACCCGCCACCCGCATCGTTTATTTCGAAACCCCGGCCAATCCCAATATGCGCCTGGTCGATATCGCCGCCTGTGCGGCCATCGCCCGTGAGGGCGGCGCGCGCTGCGTGGTCGATAACACCTATGCCACGCCTTACCTGCAGCGGCCGCTGGCGCTGGGTGCGGATATCGTGGTGCATTCGGCGACCAAATATCTCGGCGGCCATGGCGATCTGCTTGCCGGTATGGTCGCCGGCAGCGCCGAGGATATCGGACAGATCCGTCTTGTCGGCCTCAAGGACATGACCGGCGCGGTGATGAGCCCGATGACGGCGATGCTGGTCATGCGCGGGATCAAGACCCTGGAACTGCGCATGGATCGCCACTGTGCCAGCGCCATGCGCATCGCCCGGATGCTGGAGGATCAGCCCGCGATCGGGCGGGTGTTTTATCCGGGGCTGGAAAGCTTTCCTCAATACGCGCTCGCCTGCCGGCAGATGGCGCAGCCCGGCGGCATGATCGCCTTCGAGGTGAAGGGCGGCATGAAGGCCGGAATTGCGCTGATGAATGCCCTGACCCTGATCCGCCGCGCCGTCAGCCTGGGCGATGCCGAAACCCTGATCCAGCATCCGGCCAGCATGACCCATTCCACCTATACGCCGGAAGAACGCGCCGAACATGGCATCAGTGACGGGCTGGTGCGCCTCTCGGTCGGGCTGGAAACGCCGGAGGATCTGCTGGATGATCTGGCCCGGGCGCTGGAGCGCATCGGTTCTTGACCGTGCGGGCGGGCGGGCCATAGGCTGCCATGAAAAAGAAAAGGCTCCGGGGAAGTGAACGCTCATGAGTGAAAAAACCGAAATCATGGCGGAACTGGCGCGCAAGATTCTGTGGCTGTCCGCCTGGACGATTCATCACGCCAATCATATCCGTCCCCGCGAGGACGGGCTGAAGATCGGCGGGCATCAGGCTTCCTGTGCCTCGATGTCCACGATCATGACAGCATTGTATCTGGATGTATTGCGGCCCGAGGACCGGGTGGCGGTCAAACCCCATGCCGCGCCGGTATTTCATGCCATCCAGTATCTGTTCGGCCGCCAGAGCCTGGAAAACCTGAAAAATTTCAGGGGCTTTGGCGGGGCGCAATCCTATCCGTCACGCACCAAGGATACCGATGACGTCGATTTTTCCACCGGCTCCGTCGGTCTGGGTGTTGCCGTGACGGCCTTTGCCTCACTGGTGCAGGATTACATCCATGCTCATGGCTGGGCGCAGGGGCGCCCCATGGGGCGGATGATCGCTCTGGCCGGCGATGCCGAACTCGACGAGGGCAATATCTATGAGGCGCTGCTGGAGGGATCGAAACACGATCTGCGCAATTGCTGGTGGGTGATCGATTATAACCGCCAGAGCCTGGATGCGGTGATCCGTGAAGGCATGATGGTCCGCTTCGAAGAACTGTTCCGTGCCTTTGGCTGGGATGTGGTGGTGATCAAATACGGCCACAAGCAGCAGCAGGCCTTTCGTGAACCGGGCGGGGAAGCCCTGCGCCGCTGGATCGATGCCTGCCCCAATCAGCTTTATTCGGCCCTGACCTTCCAGGGCGGTGCCGCCTGGCGGGAACGGCTGCATGCCGATCTGGCCGGCGATGCGCACGCGCTCGATCTGGTTGACCGCCATGATGACGAGGCGCTGGCGGCGCTGATGACCAATCTCGGCGGGCATGATCTGCCCGCTTTGCTGGAGGCCTTTCACGGCATCAGTCATGACCGCCCGGTCTGTTTCATCGCCTATACGGTCAAGGGCCACGGCCTGCCGCTGGCCGGGCACAAGGACAATCATGCGGGATTGATGAACCCGGCGCAGATGGACGGGTTGCGCGCCGCCATGAATATCCGCCCCGGCCATGAATGGGAACCGTTCGAGGGCCTGCGCGGCGATGCGGTGCAATACCGTCGCTTTCTGGCGCAGGTGCCCTTCAATACGCCATCGCCGCGCCGTTATGCGGCGGCACGTATTCCGGTGCCTGAAGAACTGGACTTCAAGGCGGCGGAGGTGATGTCCACCCAGGACGGTTTCGGGCGTATCCTCAACGAAATCGCCCGCAGTGATGACGGTTTTGCCGCGCGGATCGTCACCACATCGCCGGATGTGACCGTTTCCACCAATCTCGGCCCCTGGGTGAACCGCCGCGGCCTGTTCGGCCGCGATGCCGAGAAAGACCTGTTCCGCGATCAGCGCATCGCTTCGGCCCAGAAATGGGAATTCGGCCCCCGGGGGCAGCATGTGGAACTGGGCATTGCCGAAATGAACCTGTTCCTGCTGCTTGGCGCCATGGGGCTGTCGCATTCCCTGTTCGGTGAAAGGCTGCTGCCGGTCGGCACGCTGTATGACCCGTTCATCGCCCGTGGTCTGGATGCCCTCAACTATGCCTGCTATCAGGATGCGCGCTTTATTCTGGCCGGCACGCCGTCAGGCATCACCCTGGCGCCCGAGGGCGGGGCGCATCAGTCCATCGCCACCCCGCTGATCGGCATGGCCCAGGACGGGCTGGCCGCCTTCGAACCGGCCTTTGTGGATGAATTGGCGGTGATCATGGCCTGGGCCTTCGATTACATTCAGCGTGAAGGCGGAGACATGCGGGAAAATGACTGGCTGCGCGATGAGACCGGCGGGTCGGTCTATCTGCGCCTGTCAACCCTGGCCATCGAACAGCCGCGCCGGAAGATCGATGACAAACTGCGCCGGGACATCATTCAGGGTGCTTACTGGCTGCGCGAGCCGGGGCCCAACCCGGATGCGGTGATCGTCTGTTCCGGGGTGATCGCTCCACAGGCCATCATGGCCGCGGGGCTGATGGCCGAGGACCGGCGCGATGTCGGCCTGCTGGCGGTGACCTCAGCCGACCGGCTGAACGCCGCCTGGCAGGCGGCGGCGCGGGCACGGGCACGCGGCAGGCGGGATGCGAAAAGCCATATCGAAACCCTGCTGGAACCTCTGGGGCGCGAATGCGCCCTGATTACCGTTCATGACGGCCATCCGGCGGCCCTGTCCTGGCTGGGCGGGGTTGGCGGGCACAGGGTCCGGGCGCTGGGGGTCGAACATTTCGGGCAGACCGGCAGTGTGGGAGATCTGTATCATCATTACGGTATCGATACGGATGCCATTCTGGCGGCGGCGGAAAGCCTGATGCCGCAGCGGCCGATCCGCCATCTGCGGGCTTTGTGAGGAAGGGAAGCTGCGGGCAGGCGCCGCTATATCAGGCGCTGTAGTGTTCCCAGATGCTCCAGGCGCCGATGAGGATGAAGCCGATACCGGCAATCAGCTTCAGCGGAATCATGGCCAGATAGCGTTCCGCCATGGTGCCGAGCAGCACGGCCACGGCGGTTGAGGCCACCAGCGCCCCGGCGGCGGCAAGAAAGACGATCAGCGGCGATTGCTGTTTGTCGGATGCGAACAGCAGGGTGGCGAGCTGGGTCTTGTCGCCCAGCTCGGCCATGAAAACGGCGGCGAAGATGGC
>CAYXDL010000084.1:0-8126 GCA_964463775.1 uncultured Hyphomicrobiales bacterium | reverse complement strand
TCGGTGCGTTTCTGCGATGAGGTGGGGCTGGATTATGTTTCCTGCTCACCCTACCGGGTGCCGATTGCGCGGCTGGCGGCGGCACAGGCGGCGATTGCCGCCGGGGAAAAGAACTGATCCCTTTTTCAAAGGGAGAAGCAAAACAAGGCGGGGCGCATCATTTGATGCGCCCCGTTCGATATGTCCCGTTTACGTTCCGGGTCAGAATAGCGGCATTTTCCGCTATTCGATGACGATGCGCGGCCCCTTGGGAGCCCCGGCCCCGGCCCTCAGCTTTTCCGTGATCCTTTCGGCGATGGCGCGATAGGCGGCAGCATGGGGTGAATCGGGCTGGCTGACGGTGATCGGATGGCCGGTATCCGATGTTTCGCGGATCGGCATGGCCAGGGGAATTTCACCAAGGAAGTCGCATTCCAGCTTTGCTGCCGTTTCCCGCGCCCCGCCATGGCCGAAAATGTCGGATCGCTCCCCGCAGTGGGGACAGGTGAAATAGCTCATATTCTCGATGATGCCGAGTACCGGCACATCGACACGGCGGAACATGGCCAGGCCCTTGCGGGCATCGAGCAGGGCGATGTCCTGCGGGGTGGAGACAATGACAGCGCCGGCCAGTGGCGTGCGCTGGGCCAGGGTGAGCTGGGCATCGCCGGTGCCGGGGGGCATATCGACGACCAGGACATCCAGCGGTGCCCAGGCGACATCGCGCAGCATCTGTTCCAGGGCGCTGATCACCATGGGGCCGCGCCAGATCATCGGTGTGTCCTCTTCGATCAGGAAACCGATGGACATGCATTTGATGCCGTAATTTTCCATCGGCAGCAGGGTCTTGCCATCGGGCGAGGTCGGCTTGCCGGTAATGCCCATCATCCGTGGCAGGGACGGGCCGTAGATATCCGCATCCAGCAGGCCGACCTTCTGCCCCAGCCCGGCCAGGGCAATCGCCAGATTGACCGCAGTGGTCGATTTGCCGACGCCGCCCTTGCCTGAGGCAACGGCGATAATGTGCTTCACGCCCTCAAGCGCCGGCTTACCGCCGGCCTGCGGCCGGGCCGCCGCCGGACCCTGCGGCGAGGATGCACCGGATGGTGCACGTTCGGCAGTCAGTACCGCGGTCACCGATGTAACGCCGGGAATGCCCAGCACGGCTTTTTCACAGGCCTGGCGCAGCCCTTCCTTTTTCGGGCCCTCCTCGGGGCTCACCTCTATGGCGAAAGCGACATTGCCATCGCGGATCACCAGCCCGGAAATCATGCCGAGTGAAACGACATCTCCGCCGCGCTCCTCGTCCCGTACGGTGGCGAGGGCCTCGCGAACCGCTTGTTCCGTTACTTTAGCCATGCTTGATTTCCCGATTTCCCATCACATTTATACACAACCCCGCATCAGGAGCGGGGCAGGCGTCTGTCGGCGCGTTTGCGCCGGTCGTGCGACTGTCATATAACGCGCGGGCGGCGGTTGAGCAACAAGCCCTGGCGGATGGGGGCGGTGGCGCTGATATGTGAGGGCATGTATTTTATCGTCCATGCATATATCAATGCCCGGCCGGTGCTGGTAGGGTGTGGACAAAATCGGTACCGTCCGCGCGTGAGCGGCAGCGGAATGAACAGGTCAGGTTTGGCGAAAACGGAGACGTGAGATCATGCCATGGAGTAACCAAGGCGGCGGGAACGGCGGCGGCAGCCGCGGCCCGTGGGGGCAGGGCCCCTCGGGGCAGCAGCCGCCGGATATCGAGGAATTGCTGCGCCAGAGTCAGGAAAAGGTAAAGCGTTTCCTGCCCGGCGGGGCGCCGGGAATCGCGCTGGTGCTCATCATCGCCCTGGCCGTATGGTTCGCCAGCGGTTTTTACCGGGTGCAGCCCGATGAGCAGGGCGTTGTTCTGCGCTTCGGCAAATGGGTTGCGACCACCCAGCCGGGGCTGAATTATCATCTGCCCTCGCCGATTGAAACCGTGCTGACCCCCAAGGTGACGCGCATCAACCGCATCGATGTCGGTTTTGACAGCCGTGGCGGGCGCAGCGGCCGGGAGAACGTGCGCGACGTGCCCGGCGAAAGCCTGATGCTGACGGGTGATGAAAACATCGTCGATATCGACATGTCGGTTTTCTGGCGGATCAAGAATGCCGGTGAATACCTGTTCAATATCGATCAGCCCGAAAGCACCATCAAGGCGGTGGCCGAAAGCGCCGTGCGCGAGGTGGTTGCCCGCACTCCCATTCAGGCGGCTCTGACGGAAGGGCGGCGCAAGATCGAGATCGAAGTGCTGGAACTGACCCAGAAGGGCCTTGACGAATACGGCGCCGGGGTCGAAATCACTCAGGTGAAGCTGCAGAAAGTCGATCCGCCGGCGGCGGTGATCGATGCCTTCCGCGATGTTCAGGCAGCGGAGGCCGACCGCGTGCGTGCGCGCAACGAGGCGGAAGCCTATGCCAATGACATCCTGCCGCGCGCCCGCGGCGAGGCGGCGAAGATCCTGCAGGAGGCGGAAGCCTACAAACAGCAGAAGATCGCCGAGGCCGAAGGCGAGGCCTCGCGCTATATGGCCATCTACAAGGAATACAAGACTGCCCCCGAGGTAACGGCACGGCGGCTGTATCTGGAAACGATGGAAGACGTTCTGGCGGATATGCCGAAAATCATTCTCGATCAGAAATCCGGTAGTGGCGTCGTACCTTACCTGCCGCTGAACGAATTGCTGAAAAAGGACGGGGGGGCGAAATGAACCGGGGCTTGGCTGTATTAGCGGGTGTCGTTCTCGTCGCCCTGTTCATTCTGGCGCAGGCGGTGTTCACGGTTCATCAGCGCAGTCAGGCGCTGGTGCTGCGTTTCGGTAATCCGGTGCGCGTGATCACCGAACCTGGACTGAACTTCAAGATTCCCTTCGCGGAAACGGTCGTGATGCTTGACCGGCGGGTACTGTCGCTGGATACGCCGGCGGAGGAGATCATTACCGCCGATCAGAAGCGTGTCGTGGTCGATGCCTTCTCGCGCTACCGCATTGTTGATCCGCTGTTGTTCTTTCAGGCGGTCGGCAATATTTCGGTTGCCCGCTCGCGGCTGACCAATTTCATCAATTCGAACCTGCGTCAGGTGCTGGGTTCCGAGGAGTTCGCGACCATTCTTTCGGGTGAGCGCGCCAGGCTGATGCGGAAAATCCGCGAGGAGGTAACCGCCAACAGCAAGGAATTCGGCGTGCGTATTGTCGATGTGCGTATCAAGCGCGCCGATCTGCCGCGCGAGAACTCACAGGCGATTTTCCGGCGCATGCAGACGGAACGCCTGCGCGAGGCCAAGGAAGCCCGTGCCCGCGGCTTCGAGGAAGCATCGCGCATCAAGGCCCGCGCCGAACGCGAACGCACCATTCTGCTGGCCGAACAGCGCAAGAAAGCCGATATTCTGCGCGGTGAGGGTGATGGGGCGCGGGCGCGCATCTTCAACAAGGTGGCGGAGCCCGATCCGGAATTCTATGCCTTCTACCGTTCCCTTCAGGCCTATCGCACGGCACTGAAATCAGGGGATACCAGCCTGGTGGTGGATCCGAATTCGGAGTTTCTGACCTTCTTCAACAAGCTGGGCGCGGTGATGCAGCGCGAGAAACGCCAGTAGATCTTTCCCTGTGGGAGAGCGGAAGAAAAGGCGGTTGCTTGTGCGGCCGCCTTTTTTCATGCCGGGGGCAGGTGTACAGTTGCCCGGCTGTGTGTTGCGAGGATGATAGTCTGATGAAAATTCTGCTGATGGCTCTGTTGCTGGCGGTTGTTCTGGAAGGCATGGTCTATGCCGCCTTTCCCGAAGCCATGCAGAACATGATGCGGCGGATTGTTGCTTTGCCGCCGGGCGCATTGCGCATGGCGGGTCTTACCGCCGCCATTATCGGTATCGGCCTGTTGTGGGTGGTAAGGCAATGGGCGGGATGAGATGCCCGAAGACGGGCAAATATGGCATCCAAATCTTGAAAATGCCGCAATTGACCGAATATTGGTCATCAAGAAGTTTTATTTTTCCGGCATTTCGCAGGCAGCGGGATGCGGGGAATATGATGGCCTGTCCGGACAAGAAGGCCGGACAGGCGGAATGGAGGCGAATGTGAACACAATACGTAGAACCGGTGCCAGAAGCGCCATCATGCACGGGATAAGCAGCCGGTGGCTGATTGCCGCTCTGACGGCGCTGCTTTTTGCCGTTGCCATGATGCAGGCCAATATGGCCGCCGCGCGCAGCGCACCTGAAAGCTTTGCCGATCTGGTGGAGAAACTTCTGCCAGGCGTCGTGACCATACAGGTAACCCAAACACAGACGGCGATGGAGCAGGCACCGCAGATGCCGCAGCTTCCTCCCGGCTCGCCGTTTGAGGATTTCTTCAAGGATTTCTTCGATCGTCAGCAGCGCGGGCAGCAGCACCGCCGCCCGGTTATTGCCGTGGGTTCAGGCTTTGTCATCGATCCTGCGGGGCTGATCGTCACCAACAACCACGTCATTGACGGTGCGGATGAAATCGTCGTCAAGTTCCAGGACGGTACGCGCCTTGATGCCGAGCTGGTCGGAACCGACCCCAAGCTGGATGTGGCCCTGTTGAGGGTCAAGCCGAAGGGCAAGCTGACCGCTGTCAAATGGGGCGATTCGGACACCGCGCGTATTGGTGACTGGGTGGTTGCCATCGGTAATCCCCTTGGACTTGGCGGTACGGTGACGGCCGGTATCGTTTCGGCCCGGGGTCGCAACATCAATGCCGGCCCCTATGATGATTTCATCCAGACCGATGCTTCGATCAATAAGGGTAATTCCGGCGGCCCGCTCTTCAATGTGAAGGGCGAGGTGATCGGTATCAATACCGCCATCCTTTCCCAGACCGGCGGTTCGATCGGCATTGGCTTCGCCATTCCTTCCAATCTGGCGAAAAATGTGGTGCGTCAGCTGAAGGAATACGGCCATACGAAACGCGGCTGGCTGGGCGTGCAGATTCAGCAGGTCACCGATGAACTGGCCGAAGGGCTGGGGCTGGACAAGCCACGCGGCGCTCTGGTTGCCGTTGTGGTCAAGGACGGGCCGGCTTCAAAAAGCGATATCAGGGCCGGTGATGTCATTCTCTCCTTCGATGGCAAGCCGGTGAAGGAGATGCGCGAACTGCCCCGTATGGTCGCCGAAACCAAGGTGGGCAAGAAGGTGCCTGTGGTGCTGTGGCGTCAGGGCAAGGAGGTTGAGACCACCGTGGTGCTGGGCGAGCTTGAGCAGGCCGAGAAGAACGGCATTCTGAAGCCGTCCAAGGGCAAGGGTGCAGCGCCGGAAACCGGTGAGGTTCTGGGCCTGGCGCTGTCTTCGATCACGCCGAAGGTGATCGAACGCTTCAATCTGCCCGAGGATGCCAAGGGTGTGATCGTTGTTGGCGTTGCCGATGATTCTCCGGCCGCCGCCAAGGGTGTGCGCCCCGGAGACATCATTCTTGAGGTCGGCCACGAACCGGTGGCGACGCCGGAGGATGTCAAGCGGCGGATCCAGACTCTGCGCCGCGAGAAGCGCAAGGTCGCCATTCTGCGGCTGATGCGCGGCAATGATGCCCGCTTCGTCGGTGTGCCGCTGGAAAAGAAGAAAAAGTAATCCTGCCAGCAGCGGGATATCGGGCGGGGCCGTCATGGCCCCGCCTTTTTTATGGTTTCCGGTTGTTTCGCTTCATCTTCGGCGGATGCCGGTCAGCCCTTGAATTCATCCCTGCTGTAGCCCTGCAGATAGAGCAGGGCGGTAAGGTCATTGTGGCGGATGGCGACTTGCGCTGCTTCAGCCACGGCCGGTTTGGCATGGAAGGCGACACCGAGCCCGGCCTCCCCGATCATCGCCAGATCATTGGCGCCATCGCCGACGGCCAGAACCTCTGCCGGTGTGACCGATAATTCGGAGCAGAGATCATTCAGCGCCTCAAGCTTGGCCTCACGGCCCAGGATGGGTTCGTCCACCCGGCCCGTCAGCCGGCCGTCGGTGATTTCCAGGCGGTTGGCCCGATGGCTGTGAAAACCCGCCTCTGCCGCCACCTTTTCGGTGAAATAGGTAAATCCGCCCGAAACCAGCGCCGTATGGGCGCCGTTGGCGCGCATGGTCTGCACAAGTTCGCGGGCACCGGGTGTCAACGTGATGCGCCGATGCCAGGTTTCCTCAAGGGCCGTTTCCGGCAGACCTTCAAGCTGGCGGACACGTTCACGCAGGCTTTCCTCAAAGCTCAGCTCACCGCGCATGGCGGCTTCGGTGATGGGGGCGATGCGTTCCCGGATGCCGCAGGCTGCCGCCAGTTCATCGATGCATTCGACGGTGATGATGGTGGAATCCATATCGGCGATCAGCAGTTTTCTGCGCCGGCCTTCCTCGGGCAGGGCGGCGATATCGGCAGGCACACCGGCAAAGAACGGATCCGCCAGTCTAACGGCCTGTTCCGTTTCCAGACCGGAGAAGGGAATGTCGCAGACCCTGTCCGGATCCAGCCAGCGCAGGGCTCCCATGCGCGCGCCGTTTTCCATCAGGGCGGCGATCAGGGCCTTGATGCGTTCCTTTTCCAGGGTTTGATTGCCGATGATTACCAACGCATTATTCATCAGATCCTGCTCCACCATCCATATCGCGCCCTGCCGGGAATGCCATGAACGCCACGTCCCCGACCAATGCCACGATCCTGATTGCCGGGCCGACCGCCTCGGGAAAATCCGCCCTGGCCCTGGCCATTGCCGAACGTTTCGATGGTGTTGTCATAAACGCCGATTCCATGCAGGTCTATAAGGAATTGGATATCCTGACTGCCCGCCCTTCGGCGGCAGAGATGGCGCGGGCGCCTCATCGTCTTTATGGCGTGCTGCCCGCTTCCCGGCGCTGTTCGGCGGCCCTGTGGCGTGAAATGGCGGCAACGGAGATCGCCAGGGCGCATGAGGCGGGCCGCCCGGCCATTCTGGTCGGTGGTACGGGGCTGTATTTCCGCGCCCTGACCGAGGGATTCTCCCCGATACCCGATGTCCCGGAGGATATCCGCGCCCGGGTGAGTGCCGAGCTGGAAGATATGGGCTTTGATGCCTATCTCAGCCACTTTGCCCGGCAGGATCCCGAACAGGCGGCGCGTATCCGCCCCGGCGACCGGCAGCGGCTGATCCGCGCCGCCGAGGTGCTGGCGGCAACCGGGCGTTCCCTGGCCTATTGGCAATCGCTGCCCGCCGATGGCGGGGTCCTGCCCGCCCCACCGCTGACGCTGGTTCTTGAGGCGGAACGCCCATGGCTCTATGCCCGTTGCGATGCCCGGCTGGAATGGATGCTCGATCATGGGGCGCTGGAGGAGGTGGCGGCATTGCTGGCGCTTAATCTGCATCCCGATCTGCCGGCGATGAAGGCACTTGGCGTGGCGGAATTCGCCGCCTTGCTGCGCGGTGAATGCAGCCGTGCGGAGGCCCTGTCCCGGGCACAGATGCTGACCCGGCGTTACGCCAAGCGCCAGATGACCTGGTTCCGCCATCAGATGCAGGCGGATGAAATTCTCGATGCGCAATATTTGGAAAGTATGACAGGCAAAATCTTTGCAAAAATTTGCAAGTTTCTGTTGACCCGCCCCGGTTGAGGGAATAATTTGCGCTTCCCCTTCCCATGGGCCGGTTTTGCTGGAATACCCTGACGGGTGGCCGGTTCGCGGGACGCCGTGACGGACGGATGACGGGGACATGCAGAAGCGCCCCGTCCGGCACAGTGCCGGGCGCGGCATATCAACAGGAAAGACGGAACGATGTCCAAGGATCGAACGGAAACAACACCGCATGAGGAACAGCGCTATTCCGGCGCGGAGATCATCATCAAAGCCCTGGCCGATCAGGGTGTGGAGGTCGTGTTCGGCTATCCCGGCGGTGCGGTACTTCCGATTTATGATGCGCTTTTCCAGCAGAACAATATCCGTCATGTTCTGGTGCGTCAGGAAGGGGGTGCGGTACATGCGGCGGAGGGCTATGCCCGCTCGACCGGACGCCCCGGCGTGGTGCTGGTCACTTCGGGTCCGGGGGCAACCAATGCAGTGACCGGATTGGCCGATGCGCTGATGGATTCCATCCCCATCGTCTGTCTGACCGGGCAGGTGGCCACTCATATGATCGGCAATGACGCCTTTCAGGAATGCGATA
>CAYXDL010000083.1:0-8138 GCA_964463775.1 uncultured Hyphomicrobiales bacterium | reverse complement strand
CTGTCGTTCTCTTGGACTTGCCGCCGGATATCTCCGGCGGTTTTTTTGTCCATGCACATCCTGCATTCCTGCTCTTCCGGATTTGCGCTTCAGCGCTGCATGTGATCCGTGCAGAATGCAGGTCGTATCCATTCGTCCGGAAATCATTTTATGGCTGACAGCATGACATCGAGGCCGCCTCTGGCGGTGCCCCCGGCACGTTCAGGGCTGCTGCATCCGGTTCATAAGGGGGTGCTTTATGCCAGTGCCGGGGTGTTCGTTTTCTCGCTTCTCAACGTTCTGCTGAAGGAGACCCTGCGCGCCTATCCGGTCAATGAGGTCATTTTCTTCCGCAATTTTTTCGCCTTGCTGCCGCTGGCAGGCATTGTTCTGCTGCGTCGCGGCGCGATGCGGCCGCGCCCCTCCCCCCGCTTGCCGATGCATTTGCTGCGCGCCATGATCGGGCTGTGCGCCATGGCCCTGCTGTTCAGATCCTTTCAGATGCTGCCCCTGGCCGATGCCACGGCGCTCAGCTTCGCCCAACCGCTGTTTCTGACCGCATTATCCGTGCCCCTGCTGGGTCAGCGGGTCGGACCGCGGCGTTGGGCGGCGGTGGTGGTTGGTTTCATCGGTGTGCTGATCATGCTGCGCCCGGGCAGCGATATTTTCAGGGCGGCGGCGGTTTATGGCCTTGGCGCGGCCCTGTTCATGGCGCTGGCCTTTGTTACCGTTTACCGCCTGAAGCGGACGGAAAGCAGCCTGTCGATCATTTTTCATTTCGCCCTGATATCAACAGTGCTTTCCGCCCTCAGCCTGCCGTTTTCCTGGACGATGCCCTCGGGAGCGGATCTGTTTCTGCTGATGCTGCTGGGCCTGTGCGGGGCGCTGGGGCAGTTCCTGCTGACCCAGTCCTTTCAATATGCGCCGGCGGCGGTGATCGGGCCGTTCAATTACATGTCGATCGTCTGGGCGGTGATCTTCGGTTACCTCCTCTGGGGCGAGGTGCCGGCCCCGGCGGTGCTGCTGGGCGGCGTGGTGGTCATCGCCAGCGGCCTGTACATCGTTTATCGCGAAACCCGCAACCGTCCGGCATAATTTTTTGCACTGCCATTGTTCAAACAATTGTTTGAACTATATTGATCTCTCACCATGACGGAGGAGATGATCATGCCAGTGCAATCGCGGGAAATACGCCTTGCCTCCCGCCCCGGCGGCATGCCGGTGGCGGAAAACTTCGAATTGGCGCAGACCGAGCTGCCGGACCCGGCGAAAGGTCAGTTGCTCGTGCGCAATGTCTGGATGTCGGTCGACCCTTACATGCGCGGGCGGATGACGGACAGAAAAAGCTATATCCCGCCATTTCAGCTTGGCAAGGCGCTGGAGGGCGGATCGGTCGGCGAAGTCGTCGAATCGCGCAATCCCGCCTTTGCGAAAGGGGATTATGTCGTCGGCTTTCAGGGGGGATGGAAGGAATATTTCCTCTCAGACGGCCAGGGCCTGATGAAGGTGGATCCCTCGCTGGCGCCGCTTTCCGCCTATCTCGGCGTTTTGGGCATGCCCGGCATGACGGCCTATGCCGGCCTGCTGCGCATCGGCGAGCTGAAGGAGGGGGATGACGTGCTGGTGTCGGCGGCGGCCGGTGCGGTCGGCTCCATTGTTTGCCAGATCGCCAAAATCAAGGGATGCCGTGTTGTCGGTATCGCCGGCGGGGCGGATAAATGCGCCTGGCTGAAATCCGAACTGGGCGTCGATGCGACCATCGATTACAAGGCGGCGGCTGATTTTCAGGCCCTGCAGGCGGCCTTCGATGACGCCTGCCCTGACGGTGTCGATGTCTATTTCGAGAATGTCGGCGGCGACCTTCTGACGGCGGCACTGAACACGATGAAGCCATTCGGGCGCATCGTCATGTGCGGGCTGATCTCGGTCTATAACGCGGATAAACCGCTTCCCGGGCCGTGGAACCTGTTTCATGTCGTGGCCAAGCGCCTGAAGATGCAGGGATTCATCGTTTCCGACCACAATGACATCCTGCCGCAGTTCACCGCCGATATGGCCAAATGGCTGAAGGAGGGGAAGGTCCGCTACAAGGAAACGATCTATGAGGGGCTGGAGAAGGCGCCCGATGCCTTCCTTGGCCTGTTTACCGGCGCCAATACGGGCAAGATGCTGGTGCGCCTTGGCCCCGACCGGCAGGAGTAAGACTGTGCCGGCGCTGGTGTGCCCTGCCCCTCATCCTAGCCCGCGCAGTCGATGCACAGACTTGCCGAGGGATCGAGGGCAAGGCGCGCCGCGGCGATATCCTCGCCGCATTTCAGGCAGTAGCCGTACTCACCCTCATCCATGCGGGCCAGGGCGGCGTCGATCCGGGCCAGTTCCGCCTGTCGGCGTCGTTCGACTTCCTGTGCCATGGCCTGGCCCTGCAGGGCATCCATGCGCGAAAGGCGGCCGACCCTGCTCTGGTCCAGATCGACGGTGGCCCGCGCATCGCTGCTGGCGGCGGCAAGGGTTTCCAGCTCCGCCCGGCGGGCCAGCAGCCGGACCTTCATTTCGGCGATATTCAACGGTGTCTTCGTGTCCTCAGTCATCTGCATAACCCCATGGGCGTGTTCGCTGTGGCCCGGTTCAGGGCGGCGGTTGCGAGCATTCCCATTATAGGGCGGTTCTGCTATGGTCCGCGCGAAATTTGTTCGGGCGCGGCCTTCCGCTGCCGCATCGCCCCGTATCCCTGTACAAGTTCGGAGAACGATCCGTGAATGAGACCACATCCATGCGCACCGGCGGCAGCCTGGAAGAGGAAATCGCCCGCCGCCGCACCTTCGCCATCATCGCCCATCCCGATGCGGGCAAGACGACGCTGACGGAAAAGCTGCTGCTGTTGGGCGGCGCCATCCGCCTGGCCGGCGATGTCAAGGCCCGGGGCGAACGCCGCCGGGCGCGGTCGGACTGGATGAAGATCGAACAGTCGCGCGGGATTTCGGTCACCACCTCGGTCATGACCTTCGAATATGGCGATGCCGTCTTCAACCTGCTGGATACGCCGGGCCATGAGGATTTCAGCGAGGATACCTACCGCACCCTGACGGCGGTGGATTCGGCGGTGATGGTGATCGATGCCGCCAAGGGCATCGAATCCCAGACGCTGAAGCTGTTCGAGGTCTGCCGTCTGCGCGATGTGCCGATTGTCACCTTCATCAACAAGATGGACCGGGAATCCCGCGACCCCTTCGAACTGATCGACGAGATCGCCGACAAGCTGGCGCTGGATACGGCACCGATGACCTGGCCGGCCGGATCCGGTGCCGATTTCAGGGGTTGTTATGATCTCATCCGCGACCGCATGCTGCTGATCGGCGATGAGAAGGGGCGTACCGTCGGCGATGTCATCGCCTGTGAGGGGCTGGATGACGACCGCCTGCGCCAGGCCCTGCCCGCCGATCTTTTCGAACGTTTGGGGGAAGAGGCCGATCTGGCGCGTGAGGCCTATTCCTCCTTCGATTTCGATGCCTATCGCCAGGGCAGCCTGACGCCGATCTATTTCGGCAGCGCCATCCGCAATTTCGGCGTGCGCGAACTGCTCGACGGGCTGGAGAAAATCGCCCCGCCGCCGCGCCCGCAGCCGGCGAAGCCCGCCGATGTATCGCCCGATCACAAGAAGGTGTCGGGTTTCGTGTTCAAGGTGCAGGCCAATATGGACCCCAAGCACCGCGATCGGGTGGCCTTCATGCGCCTGTGCTCCGGGCGTTTCCGCCGCGGCATGAAGCTGACCCCGGCGGCCAGCGGCAAGCCTGTCGGCATTCACAACCCGATCATGTTCTTCGCCCAGGACCGCGAACTGGCCGATGAGGCCTTTCCCGGTGACATCATCGGCATACCCAACCACGGCACCCTGCGCGTCGGCGACAGTCTGAGCGAGGGCGAGAACATCCGTTTTACCGGTATTCCCAATTTCGCGCCGGAAATCCTGCGCCGGGTGCGGCTGGATGATCCGATGCGCGCCAAGCATCTGCGCCGGGCGCTGGAGGATCTGGCCGAGGAAGGGGTGACCCAGGTGTTCAAGCCGCATCTGGGCGCCAACTGGATCGTCGGCGTGGTCGGGGCGCTGCAGCTCGATGTGCTGGCAACGCGGATCGACAATGAATACAACATCAAGGCCGGTTTCGAGGATGCGCCGTATGAAACCGCCCGCTGGGTCGCGGGGTCGGATGCCGATATCGCCGCCCTGACCGCGGCCTATCGCAGCAATATGGCCGAGGATCGCGACGGTTTCCCCGTCTTCCTGGCCCGCAATGCCTGGGAGCTGGGCCGGGTGCAGGAAAAATTCCCCGATCTGACCTTTCCGGCCACCCGGGAAAGGGCCTGATGGCGGCGGCGGGGCAGGGGGCGGCATTGAGCACGCCTTTCCGGCGGTTTCTGCTGCTGGCTTCGCTGTGCCTGCTGTTCATGATCAGCCAGATGCTGCGTTCCTCGGTGGCGGTGATCGCGCCGCGGCTGATTGCCGATCTCGGCCTTGCCGCGCGGGATCTGGGCCTGCTCAGCGCCGCTTTTTTCATCGTTTTCGCCGCGTTTCAGCTGCCGGTCGGCATCATGATCGACCGTTACGGCGCCCGGCTGACCATCTGCATCACCATGCTGGCGGCGGTGGCGGGAAGCTGGCTGTTCGCCCTGTCCGAAAACCTGGCCGATCTGGCGCTGGCGCGGGCCTTTATGGGGTTTGGCACCGCCTCGGTGCTCATGGGCTCGCTGATCGTGGTCTCACGCTGGTACAGCCTGCAGCGCTACGGGCAGCTTGCCTCGATCCTGATTGCCGCGGGTAATATCGGCGGCATCATGTCCACCACCCCGCTGGCCTTTGGTGCGGAGACCATCGGCTGGCGCGCCGTGTTCTGGCTGATCGGCTTTCTGACGCTGGTCTTCATCGCCCTGGGGCTGTGGCTGGTGCGCGATCATCCGGGCCCGGTGCGCCCCGAAGACCGCCGGCGTGAAACCCTGGGGCAGGCGATTGCCGGGCTGGGTGCGGTCTTTGCCAATGGTCAGATCCGTTATGTCTTCGCCATCAGCCTGGTGTCCTATTCATCGCTGATGGTGGTGCTCGGCCTCTGGGGCGGGCCGTATCTGCACGATGTGCACGGGCTGGATGCGGTGGCGGCGGGCAATGTGCTGCTGACGATGAGTCTGGCGATGATCGCGGGCGCGCTGGTCTATGGCCATGCCGACCGGCTCGGCTGGCCAAAGAAGCGGCTGGTGCATATCGGCGGGGTGTTCGTCATCGGCATATACGGCTATCTGGCCCTGCGCCCCGATTCCCCCTCATTGGCCGAGGTCTGGGCGCTGTTCCTGGTGCTTGGCTTCGGCGGGGCTTATGGCGTCGTCACCATGTCACACGGGCGGATGATCTTTCCCGACCACCTGGCCGGGCGCGGCATCACCACGCTGAATCTGGCGCTGATGGGCGGTGTGGCGCTGATGCAGATCCTGACCGGGCTGATCGTCGGGCTGATCGCACCCGAAGGCGCGGCCAATGCCCCCGCCGGGGCCTACCGCGCCATCTTTGCCTTTGTCGCCCTCTGCACCCTGGCGGCACAGCTCTATTACGCCCGCGCCGCCGAACCCGGCAGGGACGGCAATAACGCGGCGTAAGCGGCAATACCCTGCAGGGGGCGCTTGTCACGGGCGGCCCGTGTCGCGCAGTCCCGAAACGCCTCGGCAACATTCCCCAGTTCCTTGGCCAGCTCCAGCATGCTCAGACTTGCTGTGTTATCTTACTGGCTCATCACGCGGCGCAGCTTTTTTCGCTGTCGATGATTCTCCCGGGGAGCTCACCTCCTTTCCTTGCATCGCACTGAAAGGAAATTAAGTGAACAGATTGAGGAGTTTCGAATTGAATCAAAAATCTTTTAAACTGGAATCACCTGTAATGCACCAATAAGAAAGCGCTTGAGTAAAATTTAATATTTCCTCATCTTTAATTATTATTTTTATATGATCATTTCTATCCCTAAAGTTTACATCTTTAAATTTGAACATTATATTTTTATCTTCTTTGTAAAATTCAAATCTTCCGTGAGCAATAGAATTACGAAGCCGGCGAATAATTAAGCTTAATGTGACAGGCTGATTTAGACTGTACTCAACTGATGCATTGTTTATACTCCATTTTGATGGTAAATCTTTCAATTCAGTATCCGGAATTGAGTCATAAAATTTTACACTCACCAGACATACGTAAGTGAACAACGATGAAATAAAGTAATATTGATTATAAAAAGAATGATAACTCCTTATACTGTGGTCCGCTTCCATGTATCTTTCATAAAATTTATCAATAAGTTTTTTTAGTTTTATATCGTTATCATCTTTATATTGGTCAATTAAGTTAACTAGCTGATCTACCATTTTTTGGTACGTAATCATTGCTTTTACGTTTTCGACATCAAACCCTTCTTGTTCACACATTCTGTGGCCTCCTTCTCTGTTTGCAGTAAAGATAAAATCGTAATAATATTATATTTAATGCTAATTAAATATATCAAAACACATTTGTCAAGCGCCACCACCTTGGTTGCCTTGTTCAGATCGTCAGGTTGCAGGGGCTCATCCGCGCCGTGGGCATTGGCATCCGGAATTCGGTCAGACCCGGCATTGTCTCTGTTCCGGATGACAGGTGCTTTGCTCTTTGCCCCATCTGTCCCCGTACCGTCTGCGGGACCATTTTGATCGCTCCAAGGGGGCTGCCTGAGGGCCGGGTTGGGGGATAAGGGGCGGCCGGTGATAGTGTCATTTCCGCTGTTCGCGCCTGTCCCCTGTCCCCTGTCCCCTGTCCCCTGTCCAGCCTGCCACTTGTTCAGCCTGCCTGCTGCTGGGGTTCGCTGTCCGGACGCACTGGCCGGATGCGCTGCCGGTGTTTTCCGCCGTGATGTCGCGTTCGCTGATCCTTCTTGCATAATCCTTGTAAATCTTCCAATAGGTGGTAAATATACAAGGATGTTGAAGCGGATGATTGAAGAGCGGCTGGTCGAGGATCTGCAGCAGAATGCGGCGGTGGTTATTCTGGGCCCGCGGCAGGTTGGCAAAACGACCCTGGCGCTGCAGGTGGCGGCGCGTTTCGATTCCCTTTACCTGGATCTTGAGAACCCGGCCGACCTGCGCAAGATTGAGGATCCGCTGTTTTATTTTCAGCAGAATGCCGGGCGACTGATCGTTCTTGATGAAGTGCAGCGCCAGCCGGGTCTGTTTCAGTTGTTGCGCGCTCAGATAGACAGCAATCGCCGGGCCGGGCATCGCCGCGGGCAGTTTCTGCTTCTGGGCTCTGCATCGCGGGCCTTGCTGCGCCAATCCTCGGAATCTCTGGCGGGGCGGGCGTTATATGAGGAATTATTCCCCCTGAATCTTCTGGAAACCGGGGAGGGGGCCCTGAACGCATTGTGGCTTCGCGGCGGTTTTCCGGAATCCTTTCTGCAGGAGTCCTTCAGCCTGCGTTGGCGCAATGATCTGATCCGCACTTATCTGGAGCGGGATATCCCGGCCCTGGGATCGCGCGTACCGGCCGAAACCCTGCGCCGGTTCTGGACGATGCTGGCGCATTGTCAGGGACAGATTTTCAATGCCTCGCGCCTTGGCGGCGCCCTCGGCGTTTCGGGGCAAAGTGCCGGCCGCTATCTTGATCTGCTGTGCGATCTGATGCTGGTACGCCGTCTGCAGCCATGGCATGCCAATACCGGCAAGCGGCTGGTGAAAAGCCCCAAGACATATATTCGCGATTCCGGCCTGCTGCATGCCCTGCTGAATATCAGGAGTCTGGATGAACTGCTCGGCCATCCGGTTGCGGGCAGCAGCTGGGAAGGTTTCGTGATTGAAAACGTTGTTTCGGCCGCGCCGGAGCATGCCCAAGCCTATTTCTATCGTACCGCAGCCGGGGCGGAAATCGACCTGCTTCTGGAACTGGGGGGCGGCAAGCTCTGGGCAATCGAAATCAAGAAATCGACGGCGCCGAAACTGTCCAGAGGATTTCATCTGGCCTGTCAGGATCTGTCACCAGCGGCAAAATGGCTGGTTTATACCGGGCAGGAGACCTACAAGCTGAAATCCGGCATCACCGTCATCCCCCTGGCGGATTTGATGAAACGCCTGAAGGAGGCATGAGAAGACAGGGCTGAATA
>CAYXDL010000082.1:0-8189 GCA_964463775.1 uncultured Hyphomicrobiales bacterium | reverse complement strand
TCTTTTGGCGGTTTGTAGCGAAGCCGCTTGTTCCGGGCCGGAAAGATGCTTTTCCCGGCCCGGAATTTGCCATTTGCCTGTCGCTTCGCAGGGCCGATGTGAGGAGCTTACTGCACTTCGATGGCGTAAGTATTTACGGATCGTGATTTTTTGAGAATTCCGCCGTCGATGAGGAATTTCTCGAAACGACGATAGCGCCGGGTATCCAGGGCGCCGGGGCGCAGGGCAAAGCGGGACAGGGTGTCTCTCCAGGCGCGTTTGTTCAGTTCGTCATTCAGCTCGGGATAGCGTTTGATGAACAGGGACCAGCTTTCATCCGGATGGTTGATCAGATATTCGACCCCGGCCTCAAGCCCGTCGATGAACGCTTTCAGGCGAGGATCCTTCAGTCTGGCGTTGTTGGCGACGACGATCAGTTCGTCATAGGCGGGAACGCCTTCCTCCTCGATATAGAAGGCACGGCCGGGATGTCCGGCAATATCCATCTGGTTGAGTTCGAAATTCCGGTATGCGCCGATCACCGCATCGACCTGGCCGGAAACCAGCGACGGCGACAGGGAAAAGTTGACGTTGATCAGGCTGACATCCTCAAGGCTGAGGCCGTATTTTGCGAACATGACCTTCAGCAATGCCTCTTCGACGCCACCGACCGAATAACCGATCCTGCGTCCCTTCAGATCGGCGATGGATTTCACCGGCCCGTCCTTTAGCACGACCAGGCTGTTCAGGGGGGTCGCCACCAGGGTTGCGATACGCGTCAGCGGCAGCCCCTGCGCCACCTGAATATGCAATTGTGGCTGATAGGAAAGGGCGAGATCGGCCTTGCCCGCGGCGACCAGCTTGGGCGGATCGTTGGGATCGGCCGGGGCGACCAGTTCGACATCCAGCCCGCGCGCGGCGAAGAAGCCCTTTTCTTTGGCAACGATCAGGGGGGCATGATCGGGATTGACGAACCAGTCCAGTATGACGGTCAGCTTTTCGGTTCCCTCCTTCGCCGGGGCAGGCTGGGAAATCAGGCCGCCCGCCAACAGGGTCATGATTGCCAGCGTGACCACTTTAATCTTATTTATCATGCGGATGGTCTCCTTACTTCATGTTGTCCGGCATCCAGAAAACTATTTTTTTCAGCACCCGGTCGATCGCGAACCAGAAACATATGGAAAAGGCCGCCAGCACGAGCAGGGCGGCAAAAAGAAAATCGATCTGCATGCGCCCGTTGGCATGCAGCATCAGATAACCCAGCCCGGCGCCGGAGCCGACCCACTCCCCGACCACGGCGCCAATGGGGGCAAAAGCGGCTGCTACCCGCAGGCCGGAAGCCAGGGCCGGCAGGGCCGCCGGCAGGTGGATATGGCGAAATACGCGCCATGCCCGCCCGGCGCGTTGCGGGGCGGTGAGAGGAACGGCTGAGGCGGTCATGATCCGGGCCATGTCGATCCAGCCCTTGTCGATCTGGCGCAACCCGTCCAGAAAGGCCGAGGTAACGGGAAAGAATATGATGATGACGGCCATGGCGATCTTGGAGGCCATGCCATATCCCAGCCACAGCACCAGCAGCGGGGCAATGGCGAAGGCGGGAATGGCTTGGCTGGCGACCAGCACCGGCAGCAGCCAGCGCCGGGCCGGACCGACATAAGCGGTCAGCAAGGCGCCGCAGACGCCGAGAATCAACCCGAGGGCAAGGCCGATGACGATTTCGGCAATCGTGATCAGGGCGTGCTCGCCGATGACCGGCCAGCGCTGAAACAGGCTTTGCCAGACAGCCCATGGTCCCGGCAGGATGAAGGGGGGCAGATCAAAGAGAAACACGATGCCCTGCCACAGGGCCAGCAGCCCGGCGATGGTGACAAGAACACGCATGATCCGGCGCGCCGGATGGTCGCGCGCGCCAGAGAGAGGGGTGAGGCCGTCTGGCTGCGGGGGCTGCTTCATGGCTCTCTTTTCCCGCCTTGGCCCAGCTGCTCAAGGATCGCGGCATAGCAGCGCTGGAATTCACGGCTGCCCGGATCGCGGACCGGTGTGCCGGGTGGTATATCGACAGGAGCGGCCTGCACGGGGTTGCCGTGCAGAATATGGATTTGATCGGCCAGGCGCAGGGCCTCGATCGGATCGTGGGTGACGAGGACGACGGTCCGTCCGGCAAACAGCGCTCCGGTCATATCCTGCAGGCGCATTCTGGTCAGCGCATCGACGGCCGAAAACGGTTCATCCATCAGGATGACGGGCTTGTCTTCGATCAGGGTGCGGGCCAGTGCCGTGCGCTGGCGCATGCCGCCGGACAAGGTGGCGGGGTGGGCGTCCGCGACGTCTTCCAACCCGACGGCGCAAAGAATGGCATCGAGACGCTCGCCGGGAACCGTTTCACCGCGCAGCCGGGCGCCCAGTGTGATGTTCCCGGCGACGGTCATCCAGGGCAGGAGCAGATCGTCCTGGGCCATATAGGCGATGTTTCCGGTCAGGGGCGGCCCCGATGTCACGATCTGTCCACCCTCCGGCAGGGGCTGCAGCCCGGCGATGATGCGCAGCAGGGTGGATTTGCCGACACCGCTCGGCCCCAGCAGACAGGATGTCGCCCCGGCTGTGAAGGAAACGGAGAAATCGCGAAACAGGGCCCTGTTGCCGAAGCTCAGGAAAATATCGTTCAGGGCGATCGATATGGCATCACTTCCGGCCGTGCCGCCGGGGGCGGGCCTGTATGGCATGTCAGCGGCCCCTGAGCGGACCGGTGGAGAATTTCTGGTCACGATCTCTACTTCCTACGCCGGCATTACCCGGTTCAGGTTCAGGGGTCGTTTCCTTCGGGAAACCTCTCAGCCGCTCATCAGCGCCCCCAGAGTGCGGTTCCGTTGTACCCTGTCGGGCGCCGGGATGCAAATGACAGGTATCATCCGCCGGTCTTCTTGACCTTGCCTGTGTCCGCGCCATCTATTATCCCAATTGCAGCATGTGGCTTGCAGGGGGCAACAACGATGATCGTGTTCTTGTTCAGACGGCTGGTTCTGTTGTCAGCCCTGCTTCTGCTGCCGGGCGGCATCGCCGCCTTCGCCGCCACTACGGATACGGAAAGGCTGGTGATCGAAACCGCATCGGGCGAGCGCCATGCTTTCGCCGTCGAGGTGGCGCGCACGCCAAAGCAGCGTGAAACCGGGCTGATGTACCGCCGTAGCATGGCGCCGGATCACGGCATGCTGTTCGATTTCGGCCGCACCATGCCGGTGGCCATGTGGATGAAGAACACCTATCTGCCGCTGGATATGCTCTTCATTGATGAAACGGGGCGCATCGTGAGGATTGCCCGGCGCACCGTACCGTTTTCACGGACGATCATCTATTCCGGCGCCCCGGTACTGGCGGTTCTGGAAATCAATGGCGGAATCAGTGACCGTCTGGGAATCAGTGAGGGTGACAGGGTCCTTCATCCGCTTTTCACCCGATCGCCGGAGGCAGGGCGATGAACAGCGAAGCCCCTGCCGATTGCCGCCGACCGCCGCCGCCGGGTTTCACGCCCGTGCCCTCCAGCACCGCCTTTGGCGGTCTGATCGGCCCCTTTTATGAAGATCTCTCGGTTGACGAAGGCGTGGTGCGCGGTTTTTACGTGGATGGCAGGCACGCCAATTCCGGGGGTGTTCTGCACGGGGGCATGCTGATGAGTTTTGCGGATATTCTGCTGGGGCAGGCGGCGTGGAATGCCGCCGGCGGCCCGGTGGTCACCATGCGTATGATCAGTGATTTTCTGGCGCCGGCCCGGCCGGGAGATTGGGTGCGGGGTGAGGCCCGTCTCAGCGGCCGCCAGGGACGTTCCTTGTTTATCGAAGGGCTGATCACGGTACGGGACAGACCGATTCTGAGCACGGAAGCGATTTTTCAGAAAATCGACCGCCGCTGAGATGCCGGGGTCCATGTTGGGTTCTTGCCCGGACCCGCACCATCGTGTATCAGGGGGCGGAACATGCGGGGCGTAGCGCAGGCTGGTAGCGCGGCTGCTTTGGGAGCAGCAGGTCGCTGGTTCGAATCCAGTCGCCCCGACCATGTTCCCCGGTTGGGCGGTTTCCGGTTTTTCCGTTACCGCTTTTCGCTTATGCTTCCGGAAATGAACCGCCTCAGACGGCGTCGTTTCAGGGAGGGCGTTTTGAAAGTTTCAGCTGCGGTTGTTGCCCTGTTTCTGGGCATGGTTCTGGCAGGGGCGGCCGTTCCGTCTCCGGCGCGGGCGCAGAGTTTCAGCGATCTGAAGAGCGAGGCAGTCGATGAATCCTCGCTGAAGCCGGGACTTGGCGTAACCTATTACAGCGTTTTTGTCCGTTCCATCCGGGAACTGATCGAATGGACCGATTACAAGAAAGGGCGCAAGGGGCCGCCGATAGCCCGGCTGGACAACAATGTCGGCAAGGGGAATGTCCTGACCTCGGGGCAGGACGATGGCGTCGGTGCCCATATCACCGGCTATCTGCGCATCGACAAGCCGGGAAGCTATGTCTTTCTCGTCAATTCGAATGACGGTGTCCGCCTCAGCCTGGGGGGCAGGCAGATTTACGAGGATCCGGATGTGCATCCCGATCGCCTGTCGGATCCGCCGATCGAAATCGACTTTGCCGAAGCCGGTTACTATCCGATCGAAATCTGGTATTTCGAGCGCAAGAATACCTCGACCCTCGAACTGCTGTGGCTGGCACCGGGGATGGAGGATTTCGATCTGGTACCCGCATCGGCTTTCTTTCACAAACCTGAATGATCTTCCGCAGGATTTTGCCCGGCAGGGCTGAAGGGGACTGAATAATGACGGCAAAAATCTATAAACCCGCCAAATCGGCCATGCAGTCGGGCCTGGCGAACACGCGCAAATGGCGGCTGGAATTCACGCCTGCCGCTGCGAAAACGCCGGATGACCTCATGGGGTGGGTCGGCGGCGGCGATCCGCAGGCCACTGTAAGGCTCAGTTTCGATACCCGGGAAGCGGCCATTGCCTATGCCAGGCGTCATGGTCTCGATTATACGGTGATCGAACCGAAGGAACGCAAGCGGCGCATCCGTGGCTACGCGGATAATTTCGCCTACAGGAAGGTGGGCTAGTCGCCATTGCATCGGGATCCGGCGCTGCCGCCGGCTCCCTCCATGGGCGCCCGTAGCTCAGCTGGATAGAGCAACGGACTTCTAATCCGTAGGTCGCAGGTTCGAATCCTGCCGGGCGCGCCATTTACCCCTTTGAAATTGTTACCTTATTTTGGGGCGTTGCTTCGGCGCCATCGTCGCCAACAGAATCCGTGTGGGACTCTTGTGTGGGACTTTTTGTTGCTGTGCAACCGCCGAAAGCGGGCCGCATCAGGCGTAACCGGCTAATGCAGGATACCGGGGCCGAGGAACCAGACGGCAATGGGTACCGGTGCCGTTGCCAGCGCGACGATGGCGGCAACGGCGGGGAATGAGAACAGGCGGCTCATTCCGGCCATCATCATGATGCCGCCGCCGCCGCCGATTATGCTGTTTCCCGGCAGGTTAAGCATGAGGGCCAGCAGAATGTAACGGTGGCCCAGCAGCCACTTGCCGGCCCAGCGCGGCAGGCTTTGCTGCATGCGCTGCAGGCGTTGTTCCCGGTTCAGCGCCTTTATTTCATCGATGAAGGCGCAGGCCCTGTTCAGCCCCAGTTTTTCGAGAAAGCCGCAGGGCAGGCGTTCGGCGAACAAGGCGCCGAGAAAATAGCTCATTCCCAGCCCCAGAAAGGTGGCGCCGTAGACCAGCGGCGCCGCCATGGCGCCATGGGCAATCAGCAGCGATACGCCGATCTCCATTCCCGGCATGAAGGGGATGGCCAGAAGGATGGCATAGAGCAACAGCAACGAGAAGATCATCAGCCCCGACATCATGATGTCGGGATTGTTCAGGGGGTCGGGAAACAGCCTCAGAACACTGCCGAGGGCGAAATTGACAGCGACGATAACGAGGAGGAGGCCAATCCAGTACGGCGCGGAACGGCGGAGCTTCCGGGCAAGGCTGTGATGGATTTTCCGTTCGGCGGTGGCTGGCTTCGTCAATCCGTTCTCCTCATGGGATTATGACTATGCATCCTGTAGAGACTACAGCAGCAAATACTTTCTTCTCCGGAAGTCATGACATGGCCACTGTAGCGCATTCCCGGCGGCATGGCGCCGGTCGTGAAGCGGCAAGCCCGTTCCGCGCATGACAGCCTGTGCAGAACGTGAAAGGGCCGGTACGGCAGACAGCCATACCGGCCCATTGGCGGACAGTGTCGGCTACATCTTCATCGGCATGGCATTGCCCGCTGTCGCCATCTGCCCCATCATGCCCATCTGCATGTGATAAGGCAGCATGCACATGAACATCCAGGCGCCGTCACGCTGTACGGTCATGACAACGCTGATTTCAGAGCCGGGCAGCAGCAAGGGCTGCTCGAACAAGGCCTCATGTTCCAGCAGGTTCCAGTCGGCGCGTTTGGCGCGGTAATTCACCGCCTGCATCGCCGGCATGGTCATGAACATGAATTCATGGGGAATCCTGCCGTCGTTGCGGATCGTGAATTTGATCCTTTCTCCCTTCTTCACGCTGATCTTCATTTTCGAAAACCGCCATTCCGACATGGCAAGCGTAATTTCCCGGTCATATGGCGCATCCTCGGCAAAACTCAGCCCGCCTTCCGCCATTGCCATGGTTTCATCCGCATCTTTCATCTGCATGGCGGCGCTGTCATTTTCGGCGGTTGCCTTCATCTCCATGCCGGCCATGCCGTTGCCTCCCTCGATAGCGGCGAGCATGCGCTCATCCATGGGAGGAACCTCGAATACGCCTTCTTCGGCTTCGTGGTTCTCCTCCGGCGTGCCGGAGGGGATAATGCCCGCTTTCTGCAGACGGGCGGTTTCGGGTGCGGCCGGTGCCGCCTGATAGGTCGGCGGCTGGTCTATGACGATGAAATAGGCGGTCACGCCAAGAAGGACGAGCCCCAGGGCCAGAAACAATCGCATGATCATGGTGTATCCTCCTCATTCGGCCGGGGCGGCTTTTGCCGCGGTGTGGGGCGCCTCTTCCTCAAGGGGGAAGGGGTCACCCTTGACACTACGCCCGTGTGTGGCCGACCACATGATGTTGATGACAAAAATGATGAAACCCAGGCCGATGAGATAGGCGCCTCCGGTCAGCAGAAGCTGTGGCGTTGTCCATTGCGGCAGCGGCAGATAATCCACCACCCAGCGGGGAAAATAGGCATATCCCAGCGCATACATCATCATCACCTTAGTGAAGATCCCGATCTGCCACAGCCAGAAATGCTGGTTGCCCATGGCCTGGCTGTACATCCGCCCGCTCATATAGGGATAGAGGTAGTAGACCCCGGCCATGGCCATATTGGCAATGAAACCGACAAACATGGCGTGGAAATGCGCCGGCACCCAATAAGTGTTGTGGATGAAGTCGCTGTCCACGGCCACCTGTGCATTCACATAACCGGTTACCCCACCCAGAATCAGGAACAGGATGGCCGCGATCATGAACTTGAACGGCACGGCACGTTTTGCCGATGCGGGGATCGGATCCGACCACAGGGTCGCGATCCAGTTGAACACATGCATGGTGGAAGGAATGAAGATCAGCAAGGACATGGTCTGCGCGATATGCTGCACCAGCCCTGTCGCATTGTGCGCGGGCTGAAAGTGGTGCGGAAACACCACGAAGGACAGCACGGTCAGCAGAGCAAAGGCGATAACACCAGACATGTAACTCCACATCGGACGACCGAGAAAACGCGGCAGCAGGGTGTAGAGAATGGCGATCGCCGGTACCAGCGGCAGATACACCGCCGGGTGGCCATAGAACCAGAACATGTACATGAAAGTCATGGTATCACCGCCGCGGGAGGGATCGAAAATCGCGGTAAGCTGTAACCAGTCCGTGAGCATGTAGATACCTGTCAGGCCAAGCAAAGGCGTCGATCCCATCAGCAGCAGGCCTTCGGCCAGTGCGGCCCAGCCCATCAGCGGCAGCGTCTTCCATCGCCCCCTGGCCCCCCAGCCATTGCGGAACAGCACCGCGCCCGCGATGAATTCCGACAGGGCGACAAGGGCGATGGCCACATAGCCCATCTAGACCAGTTTGACGCCGACACGCAGCGCCATCGGAAGAAAAAATGTTCAGGTGAAATCGAAGCGGTCGATGATCAGCAGCACCGACTCGATGAACAGCAGCCA
>CAYXDL010000081.1:0-8203 GCA_964463775.1 uncultured Hyphomicrobiales bacterium | reverse complement strand
CCCGCATAACCCAGATGCCGCCCCTGCGCGCCGGTAAAAGCCCCGCGTTCATGGCCGAACAGCTCGCTTTCCATTAATTCGCCGGGGATCGCCGCGCAGTTGACCGTGATGAACGGCGCCGCCCGCCGGGAGGACATATCATGCAGAAACCGCGCGGCAACCTCCTTGCCGGTGCCGCTCTCGCCCGTCAGCAGCACATTGGTATCGATATCGGCAATGCGGTGCAGCGTCGCCTCGATTTCACGGATCTTCGCTGAGATGCCCAAGGTATCGCGGCTGATCATCTCGGCCGCGTCCCGGCCGCCGCGTTCCTTGAAAAGGCGGTCTATACGCCTCAGGAATTCATCGAATTCAAACGGTTTAAGAATATATTCATCGGCCCCCTTGCGCATCAGCCGCACCGCCTGTTCGATATCGCCGAAGGCGGTCACGAACAATACGGGCACGGCATCGACACGCGCGCCCAGTTTCTCGAAAACCTCTTCTCCGTCCATATCCGGCAAGCGGATATCGCAGATCAGCATGTCAGGCATGGTGTCGTTCATGGCTTCAAGGGCTTCGCCGCCGCTTTGCCACCACAGAGGATCATAACCTTCAAGACGCAGCCGCTGTACCAGGGATTCACCCATGATCGGATCATCCTCGATAATGCCGATCCGCAGCATGGTCTCTTCTCCGGCGCCTGTCTCAGCCCTGTCAAGCGACATCATGCAGATACGCCTTTTCTTCCTTCAGCGGCACGGAAAGAAGGATCCTGGTTCCGCCGCCATTGCGCTCCCCTATCGTAAATTTTCCGCCCAGCCGACCGATCAGCCGGGCTGCCGTCCAGACACCAAGACCCGAAGAGCCGACGGGTTGCAGATTGTCCTGCCCGGCATTTTCATACATCCGCCTGATCTCCGCCGGAAGGCCCGGCCCCGAATCGCTGATACCGATTTCCAGATGGTCATGCCTCAGCGCGGCCTCGAAGACGATGCTGCCGCCAATAGTGGAAGCCTCGCAGGCATTGAGCAGGATGTTCAGAACCGCCTGGCGGACCGCACTGCCATCGATGGCAACGGTTTCGGGAATATGATTGCGCCAGCTCAGTTTCAGTTTTCTGCGCAGGGTTTCATGCTGGATCAGGAATTTGAGGTCATCGAGATCGCGGGCCGTCAGTACATCGTCGTTGTGGACCCCCTTGACCCCACGGTAGGAAACCAGCGCCGCGCGGACGACATGGCGGATGCCGCGCAGCCCGCGCTCAATCAGCCCGATCGACTGTTCACGCACCTGCGCATCCCCGCCATGTTTCCTCAGCGTGCTGAGTGCATTCATCATGCCACCCAGCGGGTTGTTCACTTCATGGGCCATGACCGAGGCCAGCTTCCCCAGCAGGGCCAGTTTTTCCTCATCCGCCAGACGCTGGGCCAGCACTTCCCGCTCCTCGATGGCATCGACAGCGGCATTGAACTGGCGGAACAGGGAAGCAAACTCCGTATCCTGTGATGCGATATCCGCAGGGGTGAAGCGCGACGGATCCCCGCTTTTCAAGCGTTCCATATGATCGTGCAAGGTGGATACGGGGCGCAGAAGCCTGTGCACGGAAAAATAGCCGATCGCGGCAAAAATCAGCGTCAGCAATCCGTTCACCCCGATCAGGGCCCACAGCACCTGCCGGCGTTCGCGCATCAGCGGCCCCAGATCCAGCCTGGCGTAAACGGAGCCGATTTCCTCCCCTCCCTCGACAAGGATCCGCCGCACCCAGGCCAGCGCACGGTCATCATCGATGACCAGATCCCTGCCATTGGCGAACCGCGCAGAAACCGTTTCCGGCAATGGCGCCGCCACGGGAAAGGATATGGGATCGGAGGCGGCAAGAATACCGCCATCGGCAAGCGAAACAATCACATCCTGAACATTCAGCCCCTGGTAAAGCTTCCGGGAACGGCTCAGGGCATCGAAGGTTTCCCAGACATCCTGCCGGATGACAGGGGGGAGAACCGATGTCGCCACCCCGTCGAGATAGGCATTGGTCAGCCGTTGCAGGCTTTTTTCCTGGCTTTCCGTCAGCCGTGACATCACCACCTGGGAGATGATGACCGCAACACATACGGTCAGCACCGCCACGATCAGAGGGGCCTTCACGCGCAGCGGCGTGCTTTTCCACAACGACCTCATACCTGATCCCGCACCGTATCGACCAGGCGGGCGATACCGTCAAAAAGCGCTGTCCTGCCGGGCGCGAAGCCATCCAGGCGCAGGCTGGCCAGAATTTCCCGCCCCAGCGGATCCTCATTCATGGAAAACAGCGCCGCGCGCAGATCGGCGATCACGGATGCCTGCGACAACTCCCTTCTGCAGGCAATGGGGGGAAATCCGTACCAGCGCGATTTTCTGATCACACGCGTTCTCGCCGTCAGGGCAGGATCAATATCGCGCATGACATCCCAGACATAACCATCGACGCTGCCGCTCCGGGCCAGGCCAGAGGCCACGGCCCTGATGACGTTGCGGTGCCCGTAGGTATAGAAAAAGCGGGAGAAGAAAGTCTCCGGCCGCTCACCCATCCGCGCGAGCAGGGCGCGCGTCACCAGAAAGCCGGAATTGCTGTCCGGATCCGAAAAGGCATGAATATCGCCGCGCAGATCGGCAACCGAACGCGCATCATGCCTCTCATTGACGATCAGATAGGACTGATAAAGCGGCTTGCCGTTATAGACCGGCAGGGAGACCAGAGAAAGACGGCTTCGGTATCGCACGAAGGGATAACCGCATATCCAGGCCGCATCCAACTGGCCGGACAGCAGCATGGAGGTGATTTCCTGATAGGTGCGCTTCTTCACCAGAACAACCGGGCGCCGCATCCGTTCCTGAAGATAGCGTTTCAGGCTTTTGAGCAGCTGCACATCGGAATCGAGAAACACCGGGGTGAGACCGAAAGTAAACACCGCCCGGTCTTCCCCGCCCCATGCGGAGGGGGACAGGATGGCGGGAATACCCAAGCCCGCCGTCCCCGCCAGAAAGCGGCGGCGTGTCATTGCGCCCGGCTGCCCGTCTCCCTCACTCATGTGTCTTCCGTGGTGTTTCTTGCGAACCCATCGGAGACATGATGCCCCAAAAGTACAGGCGCGGCAAATCGGGAAACTTATGTCAGCGGATCGATATCGCCTGCTTCCTGCTCAGCCCTGAAAGCGGCAGCGAAGGCATTGAGGCGCCCTTCGGCAATGGCCGTACGCAATCCGGCCATCAGATCCTGGAAATATTGCAGATTGTGCCAGGTCATCAGCACGGCACCGAGGATTTCCCGCGCCTTGACCAGATGATGAAGATAGGCGCGGCTGTACTTGCGGCAGGCCGGGCAGGAACATTCCTCATCCAGAGGGCGCGGATCATCCTTGTGGCGGGTGTTACGGATATTGACGGCACCCCGCCGGGTGAAGGCCTGTCCCGTACGTCCCGAGCGCGTCGGCAACACGCAGTCGAACATGTCGATCCCCCGGCAGACGGCGCCGACGATATCATCCGGCTTGCCCACCCCCATCAGATAGCGGGGCTTGCCGGCAGGCAGATGCGGCACTGTCATTTCAAGGGTTTCGAACATCAGCGTCTGACCCTCACCGACCGCCAGCCCGCCGACGGCATAACCATCGAAACCGATATTCTTCAGCGCCTCCGCCGATTCACGACGCAGGTCAGGGTATATGCTGCCCTGAACGATGCCGAACAGGCCGTAACCGGCCCGTTCGACAAAGGCATCCTTGCTGCGTTTGGCCCAGCGCATCGACAAGGCCATGGAGGATGCCGCCGTCTCCTCATCGGCCGGATAGGGCGTGCATTCATCCAGCACCATGGTGATGGTCGCATCCAGCAGATGCTGTATTTCCATGGAGCGTTCCGGGGTCAGATCGTAATAGGCGCCGTCCAGATGTGAACGGAAGCGCACGCCCTCCTCGCTCAGCCTGCGCAGCCCGGCAAGTGACATCACCTGATACCCTCCCGAATCGGTCAGTATCGGTCCGGGCCAGTTCATGAATTTGTGCAGACCGCCAAGCCGCGCCACCCGCTCCGCCCCCGGGCGCAGCATCAGATGATAGGTGTTGCCGAGGATGATCTCCGCCCCCGTTGCCGCCACCTGTTCGGGCAGCATGCCCTTGACGGTCCCGGCCGTGCCCACGGGCATGAAGACCGGCGTGTGAATATCGCCATGGGCCGTTTTCAGCACGCCCGTGCGCGCGGCCCCGTCGGTGGCATTAACAGTGAAGGAAAAGCTGTTGGTCATTTCCGCTCCGGGAACAGAAGGCAGCAATCGCCATAGGAATAAAACCGGTACCCGGCCGCTATCGCATGGGCATAGGCGGCTTTCATCCGCTCAAGCCCGGAAAAGGCGGATACCAGCATGAACAGGGTCGAGCGCGGCAGGTGAAAATTGGTCAGCAGCAGATCCACCGCCCGGAACCGGTAACCCGGGGTGATGAAGATATCCGTTTCCCCCTCATAGGGGCCGATGGTGCCATCAGCCGCCGCCGCGCTTTCCAGCAGGCGCAGGCTGGTGGTGCCGACCGCGACGATCCGCCCCCCACGGGCACGGCACTCGTTAATGCGCGCTGCCGTTGCGGCATCGATCCGGCCCCATTCGCTGTGCATGCGGTGCTGATCCGTATCCTCCGCCTTCACCGGCAGGAAGGTGCCCGCACCGACATGCAGGGTCAGCCGGCAATGGCCGATACCGGCCTTCTCCAGCGCCGCCAGAAGACGGGGCGTGTAATGCAGCCCTGCCGTCGGTGCCGCCACCGCGCCAGGTTCGCTGGCGAATACCGTCTGATAATCGCGTTCATCGGTTTCGTCTATGGGCCGCTTGCTGGCGATATAGGGCGGCAGAGGCACGACCCCGCAACGATCCAGTGCCGCCAGAAGCTCATCACCGCCGCGATCGAAGGCCAATACCACCTCACCGCCATCGCGGCTTTCGACACGGGCGGAGAAATCATCGGCAAAGGCGATGACATCGCCCGGGCGCAGCCGCCGCGCCGGACGGGCGAAAGCCGCCCAGCGTACATCGTCCAGTCGCTTGTGAAGGGTGGCCTCCACCCTCGCCCGGCCACGATAACCGAACAGGCGGGCCGGAATGACCCTGGTGTCATTGAAGACCATCAGATCCCCGGGCTGCAGCAGGGCCGGCAGATCGCCCATGACGCGATCCTCGCATCCCTCCGGGCGGATGACGAGCAGGCGTGCGGCATCGCGCGGCTCCACAGGACGGACCGCGATGTTTTCCTCAGGCAGATCAAAATCGAACTGGGCGACGTCCAAGGCGCTGTTTTCCGGAACTGATGGCGGGAAAGGCCCCGGTTTTAGCCTTCCGCGCGCACCTTTTCAATGCGTTTGAGCAGCTTGTCACGCAGGGCGGGAGAGACGAAGGCCTCGACCTCGCCGCCCAGCATGGCGATCTCCTTGACCAGACGCGAAGAAATAAACTGATGATTGTCGGATGCCATGAGGAACACGGTCTCGATATCAGGGTTGAGACGGGAATTCATGCCGACCATCTGAAACTCGTATTCAAAGTCGGATACCGCGCGCAGACCACGGATTATGACCGAGGCATTGATCTCCATCGCATAATGCATCAGCAGGCTTTCAAAGGGACGGACGACAATATTCTCGCCGGCAAGCCCGGCAACCTCGTCCTCCACCATCGCCACCCGCTCCTCGACAGTGAATAACGGCCCCTTTCCCGCATTGACGGCCACACCGATCACCAGCTTGTCGACAATACCCGCCGCCCGCTTGATGATGTCGTAATGCCCCTTGTGAATGGGATCGAAAGTTCCCGGATACAGACCGATGCGCTCCGTTGCCATCTTATTCCCCGTCGCTGCTGCAGCCGTCATTCATCCGCCTGGCCGTGACTTTCGCCCTGCTCATGCCGGGCCCCGGCCTCTGGCGCATCATGGCCGGTCTCATCATCACTTTCCCCGCCGGCGATATCGGCAAGGCGGGTGACGGAAACGACACGCTCGCCCTCACCAACCCTGAACAGGGTGACCCCCTGGGTATGGCGCCCGGCGATGCGGATATCGAAGACGGGGCAACGGATCAGCTTGCCGCCATCGGTCACCAGCATGATCTGGTCGCTGTCCTCCACCGGGCCGGACCAGATGACCGCCCCGTTGCGCGCGGAAGTGGCGATATTGATGATGCCCTGTCCGCCGCGGCGGGTCAGACGGTACTCATAGGCCGAACTGCGCTTGCCGTAACCGCGTTCGGTGATGGAAAGGACGAATTGTTCGGCCGCCGCCAGTTCGCTGAAGCGTTCCGGGCTCAGGCTTATTTCCGCCCCCTCCTCTGCCACGGCGGGAAGCGCGGCCTCGCCCTCCTCACCCGCATGGCGGCGCAGCGCGGCTGCCTGGCGCAGATAGGCACGCGCCTCCGCCGGATCGACATCGACATGGCGCAGCACCGACATGGCGATCACCTCATCGCCCTCGGCCAGGCGGATGCCGCGCACACCCGTGGAATCTCGCCCCTTGAACAGACGAACGTCATCGGCGCGGAAGCGGATGCATTTGCCCCCGCGCGCCGAAAGCAGGATATCGTCGTTTTCGGTACAGATGCGCACGGCGACGATGAACTCATCCGCATCATCCAGCCGCATGGCGATCTTGCCGTTGGATTTCACATTGGTGAAGTCGCTCAGACGGTTGCGGCGCACACCACCACGGTTGGTGGCGAACATGATCTGCAGATCATCCCAGCTGTCCTCATCCTCAGGCAAGGGCATCAGATTCTGGATTACCTCCCCCTCGGCCAGCGGCAGCAGATTCTGCATCGGCTTGCCACGGGCCTGCGGCGCCGCCAGCGGCAGGCGGTAGCCCTTCAGCTTGTACACCCGCCCGAGATTGGAGAAAAACAGCAATGGCTGATGGGTGTTGACCACAAAAACCCGGGCAACGAAATCCTCATCCCGCGTGGACATGCCCGAACGCCCCTTGCCGCCGCGCCGCTGCGGGCGGTAGGTGTCGAGAGGCACGCGCTTGATATAGCCGCCATGGGATACGGTAACGACCATGTCCTCGCGCTTGATCAGGGATTCCTCGTCCTGCTCAAACTCGGCATCCTCGATCACGGTGCGTCTTGGCGTGGCAAATCGCTCGCGGATATCGGTCAGTTCCTCCTTGAGGATCGACATCAGCCGCACACGGTCCTTCAGAATGTCGAGATAATCGACGATGCTGGCGCGCAGGGTTTCCAGCTCGCCGGAGATTTCCTCCTGCCCCAAAGCCGTCAGGCGGTTCAGGCGCAGATCGAGGATAGCACGGGCCTGTGCCTCCGACAGGCGATAGGTGCCGTCGATCACCTTGTGGCCGGGGTCGTCGATCAGGCGGATCAGCGCCTCGACATCATTGGCGGGCCAGGCGCGGTCCATCAGCTGACGCCGGGCCTCCTGCGGGTTGGCGGCGCCGCGAATCAGGGCGATCACCTCGTCGATATTGGCAACCGCAATCGCCATGCCGACCAGTACATGAGCCCGGTCACGCGCCTTGCCCAGCAAATAGCGGGTACGGCGGCTGATGACCTCCTCGCGGAAATGCACGAAAGCCTCGACCATATCGCGCAATGTCATCGTCTGCGGACGACCGCCGTTGAGCGCCAGCATGTTGGCGCCGAAGGAGGTCTGAAGCTGCGTGTAACGGTAGAGCTGATTCAGCACCACTTCGGCAACCGCATCGCGCTTGATCTCTATGACCACACGCACGCCATCGCGGTCGCTTTCATCGCGCAGATCGGAAATGCCCTCGATCCGCTTGGCACGCACCGCCTCGGCAATGCGTTCCAGCAGGACGGATTTGTTCACCTGATAGGGAATTTCGGTGACGATGATCGCCTCGCGATCCTTGCGCACCTCCTCGATATGGGCCCTGGCGCGCATGACGATCGAACCGCGCCCGGTGAGATAGGCGCTGCGGATGCCGGAGCGGCCCAGAATGGTGCCTCCGGTCGGGAAATCGGGGCCGGGGACGATTTCCAGCATCGCCTCGTCATCGATTTCCGGATCATCGACATAGGCGCAGCAGGCGTCGATCACCTCACCCAGGTTGTGCGGCGGGATGTTGGTCGCCATGCCCACGGCAATGCCGCCGGCGCCGTTGACCAGAAGATGCGGGAATTGTGCCGGCAGGACCACCGGCTCTTCCAGGGTGCTGTCATAATTGGGCTGAAA
>CAYXDL010000080.1:0-8206 GCA_964463775.1 uncultured Hyphomicrobiales bacterium | reverse complement strand
ATTTCCGTCGGTGGCATCGTCAAGAACCGGATGTTTTTCGGCAGCCTGCTGACCGGCGTCGATCACATGCGCGATACCCATGATCCGGAGCGCAATGCCTTTACCCGCGGCCTGCCCGAATACGGGGCCGAGCGCGCCGACGATCTGGAACGGCTGGTCAATCTGCATGATGCCTCGACCATCGCGGCGGTAATCGTCGAACCAGTCGCCGGATCCACCGGCGTGCTGATGCCGCCGAAAGGATATCTGGAGCGCCTGCGCCAGATCTGCGACAAGCATGGCATTCTGCTGATCTTCGATGAGGTGATCACCGGTTTCGGGCGTCTGGGATCAGCCTTTGCATCGGATTATTTCGGTGTGCAGCCGGATATGGTCACCTTCGCCAAGGGTGTTTCCAATGGTGTCGTGCCCATGGGCGGGGTCGGGGTGCGCAAGCCCATTTATGATGCCTTCATGACCGGCCCGGAAAACATGATCGAACTGTTCCATGGCTACACCTATTCGGGGCATCCGCTGGCGGCGGCGGCGGCACTGGCGACGCTGGACACCTACAAGGAGGAAGGTCTGTTCGAGCGCGCCGCCGAATTGTCGGGCTATTGGGAGGATGCGGTCCATGCGCTCAAGGGGCTGCCCCATGTCATCGATCTGCGCAATCTGGGCCTGATAGCGGGGATTGAGCTCGAACCCATCCCCGGAAAGCCGACGGCGCGTGCATTCGATGCGTTCCTGAAATGTTATGAGAAGGGGCTGCTGATCCGCACCACCGGCGACATCATCGCCATGTCGCCGCCGCTGATCATCACCAAGGAACAGATTGACCAGATTTTTGACATCCTCAGCGGCGTGATCAGAACGCTCGACTGAACAGAGGAAACCGCAGGCGGCGGACGCGACCATGCCTGGCCGCGCCTGCCGTGCTGGGCGGATGACCGAACAAGACAAGTTATCGCTGAACCCGGAATATGAGGAGTTGCACCATGCTGATCGGTGTGCCCAAGGAAATCAAAGTTCATGAATATCGCATCGGCATGACGCCCGGCAGCGTCCGCGAGGCCGTGCATCACGGCCACCAGGTGCTGGTGCAGAAGGATGGTGGCGCCGCTATCGGTCTCGATGACGGGCAATACCGTGCCGCGGGGGCCGAAATCGCCGATACGGCGGAGGAAATCTTTGCCCGTGCCGATATGATCGTCAAGGTCAAGGAACCGCAGCCGCAGGAATGCGCGATGCTGAGGGAGGGGCAGGTCCTGTTCACCTATCTGCATCTGGCTGCCGATCCCGTGCAGGCCGAGGGGCTGACGAAATCCGGCTGCATCGCCATCGCCTATGAAACCGTGACGGATGACCGTGGCGGCCTGCCGCTGCTGGCACCGATGAGCGAGGTTGCCGGGCGCATGTCCATTCAAGCCGGGGCCCGCTGTCTGGAGATGGAAGCCGGCGGACGCGGCATGCGGCTGGGCGGCGTGCCGGGTGTTTCCGCGGCCCGGGTCGTCGTCATCGGCGGTGGCGTCGTCGGCACCAATGCGGCGCGTATGGCCATGGGGCTGGGGGCGCAGGTGACGGTTCTCGACAAATCACTGCCGCGCCTGAATGAACTGGACATGATTTTCGGCGGGCGTCTGGCCACGGCGTTTTCCACCATGGATGCGATCGAGGAACTGGTGCTTGAGGCCGATCTGGTCATTGGCGCCGTTCTGGTGCCGGGTGCGGCGGCACCAAAACTGGTCAGCCGTGAACAGGTCGCCCGCATGAAGAAGGGGGCGGTGCTGGTGGATGTGGCCATCGATCAGGGGGGATGTTTCGAAACATCCCACCCCACCACCCACGCCGACCCGACCTATATTGTTGACGATGTGGTTCATTACTGTGTCGCCAACATGCCCGGCGCCGTGGCGCGGACATCAACCTTCGCGCTGAACAATGCCACTCTGCCCTTTACCCTGGCTCTTGCCGACAAGGGCTACAAGCAGGCGCTTGAGGACGATCCTCATCTGCTTGCCGGGCTGAATGTCTGCAAGGGGAACCTGACCTATGAGGCCGTTGCGGAAGATCTCGGCATGCCTTTCATGGCCCCGCAAGAGGCGCTGGCACTTTAAAAACGACGTCCGCGAATAACGCTGAGAAACCGGGATGCCGTCAATGCGGCATCCCGGTTTTTTCTGGATCCGGCCAGACAGATGACCATGATGCTGCCGCTGGCCGGCGCACCTGCATGTATGGCCTTTATCTGAAAAAAGCTATAATTTCATTTGTATAAAAACAAGAACGCGTGGTATATATGCGGAAATATGGCATTTTTGGCATTTATTAATGATTTATCTATCACTTTCGGTTATTATATAATATATGTACGCATATGAAGATGCAGACGACAGAAGATTCCAAAACCGGGTTTGCGGGTGATGCCGGATAAGGAGCCAGGCATGAGTGACGGTGCAAGGGACATGCCTTCCGGCAGGGGCGGGATGCCACTTCCCGCCGCCCTGCCGAAGGACACCGCGCCGCTGTTGCCCCCGCAGGCAGCGGCCGGGGGCGGCCTGCTGCCATCCGGCTGGGGAAAATATGTTCTTTCCCTCATGGTGCTGGGATTTTTCCTGCTTGTCGCCGTGCTGATCTGGCAACTCGACAACTCCCGTGTCAGGCGGCAGGTCGATACGGCTCGCCAGTTTACCGCCGAACAGGCGGCACTCAGGCTGGAGCAGTATTTCAAGGTCCGCATCGATCTGATCCGCAGCGTTGCCAATGCCAGCGATCATGCCGCCTCCCTTCGTTCGGGGCGGGAGTTGCTGGCCACCCTCCCGGGATTGCGGGCGCTGGGCTGGCGTCGGCGCGGCGACGGGCTGGATACCGTCATGCCTGAACTGACGGGCAGTCTGCTGCGCCGGGTCCGTGATTTCCCGCTCGGGCCGGACCGCGCCATGGTTGCGGCCACCGTCCGTTCCCTGCAGGGGGCGGGGGGGCAGCCTGATCTGATAGTCTGGCTGCCGCGCAAGGCGGATGCCGGCGATGCGGAACATTCCGGTGTGATTGCTGCCTTCCGCCTGCGTCCGATGATCGAGGAGGCCCTTTCCCCGCGGGTGCTGGAACAGTTCATGGCCCGCCTGTCGGGGGAAGAGGGGCTGATCTATGCTTCTGATTCGGAAAGCTCCGCCATTCACACCGGTGATGATGACGGGCAGGTTGTGCGCATCACGAACCGCCAGTGGCGTTTGCATCTTATCCCGCGTCCGGCGCTGGTGGAGAGCTTTTCCTCGCCAACGGCGCGGCTCAGCGCCCTGGTGATTGCGGTCCTCGGGGCGATTGTCAGCCTTTTGTTATTGCTGCAGCTGCGCAAACGCGAGACCCTGCTTCAGTTGCGCGAGGAGGCGCGTATTGCCGGACAACGTCTGGCAATTCTGACCGAAAACGCTGCAGAGGCCTTTGCTCTGTTCGACGAGGATGGCGGTCTGCTGATATCCAACAGATTGTTCCGACACCTTTTCAGCGGCGATGACGGAAAATGCGTCAGCGGAGAGCAGAGTCTGTGGCAGCTCGCCGAATGCTTGTCCCACCAGACGAAAACGCCTGATGGTGGCAAGGAACTGCGGCGTTTCATCAACACGTTCAAAGCCTATCCGGACGATAATGCCACCCTTGAGATCGAGCTTGCCGACGGGCGTTGGTTTCAGTTTGTGCTGTGGCGCTTTGCCGGTATCGGCATCTCTTTTTCCGCTCATGAGATCACGGAGCACAAGGCGGCGGAACAGGCCCTGGCCGAAGCGGCGCGGGCGGCCGAGGAGGCGGATCGGGTGAAAAGCCGCTTTCTTGCCGCGGCCTCACATGATCTGCGCCAGCCGCTGCATGCCCTGGGCATTTTTGCCACGGCCCTGATGCGCAATGCCAGAAGCGAGGAAGACCGGACCCTGATCACCAAGATTCAGAGTGCCCGCCAGTCCCTGGAAATGCTGATCTCCTCGCTTCTGGATATTTCCCGCCTCGATGCCGGGGTTGTCGAACCGCGCCGGCAGGATTTCGCGCTCAACACCATCCTGCAACGCATCCGCCTCGAAGCCGGGGCGGAGGCGGAGGAAAAGGGTATCCGTCTGATCTTGGTGCCGACACGCCTGCATGTGCACAGCGATCCGGGGCTACTGCATTCGGTTATCCGCAATCTGGTGGCCAATGCGGTGCGCTATACCGAGAAGGGAAAGGTGCTGATCGGCTGCCGCCGCCGCGGCGATTGCCTGCGGCTGGAGGTCTGGGATACAGGGCCCGGGATACCGCCGGAGAAACAGGCAGAAATTTTCGGGGAATTCCGCCGTCTGGACCGGGATGTCAAGTCCCACCCCCAGGGGGCGGGGCTCGGCCTGTCGATCGTCGATCGTCTGTGCAGGTTGCTGGAGCATCCCCTGCACATGGAATCCTGGCCCGGGCGGGGTACGCGTTTTGCCATCGACATTCCCCTGGCGGCGGTCAAGGGAAGCTGCATGCCGGTGCGCATCGTTTCCCATCCATGCGCGCCGGAGGAAAAGCTGGCCGTAAAGGCGGCGCTTGTCGGCAGCAACGAGGAGGCCGGGCGCTATATCCGCCATTGGGGCGGAGAGGTCCGTGTGTACAAGGATTTTGCCGCGCTGAAGGCCGATCGGGCTTATCTGGGTGATGTGGATGTCGTTCTCTGTGACGATGTGCTTGCCGCCGGACAGGACGCCACCGTTCTGGCGGCAGCCCTGGGTGGTTCCGAGATCGGCTTTATCGCCCTTTCACAGCATCTGGATGCCGATTGTCGTGAAGGTTTCCGGAAGCTGGGCTGGCTGGCCCTGCAGGTGCCGGTGAACCCTGCCCGTCTCAGGGCAGCGCTCAATGCCGTGAGGAATGAGGCCAGGCAAAATCTCAGCCACGCCTGACCCCCTGCTTTCAGACTGATGCCGGGATGTGTTGCCGGGACAGGTTCTGCCCGTGGCTCTCTTCACGGTGCTGGCCGGAATGCCGGTCATGATACTGGTGATGCCAGGATCTGATGATGCACGAAAGGCCGGCGCCCGGCACCGGCCCCTGGACAGGATGAACCCGTAACGGGATGAATATGCTGGCTGCCTTCGCCCCCAGAGCGCCCGGTCAACAGCCCATTACGGATTCCATGCGCATCTCCTGCCCGCCTTGCTCTGACAGTGCCATGCGGGCAGGGGAAAGCGGATTACGCCCCGCCCGGCTTGTCCTTGTCGAGGCCGAGCTGGGCGGCCAGGATGACCGCATGGGTGCGGTTGTTGACATTCATCGCCCGCAGAATGGCGGTGACGTGAACCTTCACGGTTCCTTCCACCAGATTGAGCATTTTGGCGATTTCCTTGTTCGACTTGCCCTGGGCCAGAAGGCGCAGCACTTCGCGCTGGCGGTTGGTCAGTCGGGCGAGCCGCGGATCGGAGCCATCGCTCGGTGCCGGCGGATTCTTGATCAGATCCTCCGGCGGCAGATAAACATGGCCGGTCAGGACCCGGCGGATGGCATCGATCATCGCATCGGCATTCGATGTCTTGGGCAGGAAGCCGGAGGCGCCCGCGCGCATGGCATCGCTGATATCCTTGCGGGTATCATTGGCTGAGACGACGATCAGCGGTGTTGTCGGTGCGGCGGCACGGACAGCGGCAACGCCGTCCGTCGGGTTTCGTCCGGGCATGTTCAGATCAAGCAGGACCAGATCGTAATCATCCGAGATCTGTGCCTCGACCTCGTCGAAATCGCTGGCCTCGACGACTTCGGCATCCTTGTCGATTTCATAAAGGATGTGCCGCAGCCCATCCCTGAACAATGCATGGTCATCAGCAATCAGAATGCGCATTTATTGTCACCAGGCTATTGTCATTATCGGTTTTGACCCATTCCCGAGTCCTGCATGACGGGTACTCAGGTCTGTCATATCCATTTATTACTAAATATCTTTGCAAAGTGACACAGTTTTTCAAACAGATGATGGATTTTACGTCTGTTTGTGCGGAAATACCGGTTAAATATGATTTTATTCATATTCAGAGAGTGTGGCAGCGCTCTGATCCGCTGAAAGGTGACGCCTTCGCTGCTGTGATGATGTCAGAACGGACAGGCTCCGGCTTTGTTGTTGCACCCATGATTCTGAGCGGATCCCGGGGCGGGTCGCGCGGTTTCCTGCCGTTCCTTCCGGCACTCGGCCCGCCGTCTGCGATGAGCGGCATAGCGTTCGGCCATGTCCACGAGCGCCATGGCCAGATCTTCAGGTTCGATATTACGGATGATGATCATGTTTTCACCTCACATAGTGCAATTAATAATCATTATTATCATTAAGATGGGGGTGTCAAGCCTGTGATCTGCCCCTGAGGCAATGAAGCCGCACCGCCCGGATGGGCGATGCGGCTTCAGGTGCTATTCCGGCTTCAGGTGGCTATTCCGGCTTCGGGTGCCCCCGGTTTCAGGCGGATCCCCCCGCTTCGGATGATCCTCCCGGCTTCGGGTCTTGCCGCCCGAATGATCTGCAGGAGGGGCACAGATGTTGTCCGGCGCTCAGTTCTGCGGCCAGCTGCGGGAAAGGATGGCGGTGAAATCCGATTGCGGCGGCAGGGTGCCAAGGGCATAGCCCCAGTCTCCCCCCAGACGCGAGGCAATAAAGGCATCGCTTATGGCGGCGGGGGAAAAACGCAGCAGCAGCCCGGCCTGAAGCAGCAGGGCCATGGTTTCGACCATGCGCCGTGCCGCGATCTCGCCGCTGCCCCGTGCCAGCATGTCCGCGAGATCGCTCAGGCGCTGATCATAGAGGCGGTTACTGCCGCGGGCCTCGTTCAGTTCGGCCATCAGGATGTCGATGGTTTCCGGCGTCTTGTACATGGCCCGGAGCACATCAAGGCAGATGACATTGCCCGATCCTTCCCAGATGCCGTTCAGCGGCGCTTCCCGGTAAAGCCGCGCCATGGGGCCTTCCTCCACATAGCCGCTGCCGCCATGGCATTCCAGCGCTTCGGCCAGAACCGTCGGGCAGCGCTTGCATGTCCAGTATTTGCCGATGGCGGTGGCGATACGGGCGAAGGCGCGTTCCTCCCTGCTGTTGGCGGCCATGTCGAAAGCGTGCCCCAGGCGCATGACCAGCAGGGTTGCGGCCTCGCTTTCCAGGGCCAGATCGGCCAGAACAGTCTGCATCAGCGGCTGATCGATCAGCCGTTTCTGAAAGGCGGAACGATGGCTGGCATGATGCATGGCCAGCACGGTCGATTTGCGCATCAGCGCCGCCGAGCCCATGGCGCATTCAAGGCGGGTGTTGTGCACCATTTCGATGATGGTGGGCACGCCGCGCCCCTCCTCGCCGACCATGCGCGCCCAGCAATCGGCATATTCGATTTCCGATGAGGCGTTGGAGCGGTTGCCGAGCTTTTCCTTCAGGCGCTGGATGCGGATGTTGTTGCGGCTGCCGTCAGGGCGAAAGCGCGGCGCCATGAAACAGCTGAGGCCATTATCGGTGTAGGCAAGCGTCAGGAACATGTCGGACATCGGCGCGGAACAGAACCACTTGTGCCCGCGCAGCAGATATTCGCCGCCGGGACCGCCCATGCCGATGGGGGTGGCGCGGGTGGAATTGGCGCGCAAGTCCGATCCGCCCTGCTTTTCGGTCATGGCCATGCCCATGGTGGCGCCGCGCTTTTCGCTGGCCGGAATGAAGCGCCGGTCATATGTGTCCGAGAGCAGGCGCGGTTTCCATTCGGCGGCGATTTCCGGCTGGCGTTCCAGGGCCGGTATGCCGGCGAAGGTCATGGCGACGGGGCAGCCGACGCCCTGTTCCCCCTGATAGAACAGATAGGACAGGGCCAGACGGGCAAGCTGCGCCCCGGCGCGGCCTTCATGAACCCAGGCGTAGTTGTGCACGCCATGGCTGATCGCCAGATCCATCAGCGCATGATAGGCAGGGTGGAAGCGCACCTCGTCTATGCGATGGCCGAAACGGTCATGGGTATGCAGTTCCGGTGTGTAGCGGTTGGCCTGATCGGTCCATTCGGCGACCTCCTGGCTGCCGGTGCGCCTGCCCAGGCGGTTGATGTCCTCCATCGCCCAATCGGCGTTCCAGCGTTTCAGGCTTTCCCTCAGGGTGGCATCGGTGGCCACGGGATCGTAATCCTCCAGAACCGGAGGCTGGTTGAAGACTTCGTGAGTCGTGAAGCTGTCGGTCATCATTGGCTCCTTTCAGTGCGGGCGTACGGCCCCGAGGATG
>CAYXDL010000079.1:6466-8217 GCA_964463775.1 uncultured Hyphomicrobiales bacterium | reverse complement strand
GGCCGCGCTGAAGCACCAGGCTGCCCGTGGCTATAATATGCTGGCCAAAAGCATTCACTATTATCCTGCTTCCTTCACCCGTCTGGAGGACGGGCAGAGGATCGGGATCGGTGGCCGCACCTGGCAGGTGATGATCGGACGCGGGCATTCGCCGGAGCATTGCTGCCTGTATGATGCCCAGGACAACATTCTGATATCGGGCGATCAGATTCTGCCCGCCATCAGCCCGCATATCGGTGTCTATCCCAGCGAGCCGGAGGCCGACCCCCTTGGCGATTATCTGTCATCGCTGAAGGATTTCTCCGCCCTGCCCGATGAATCACTGGTTCTGCCCGCTCACGGTCATGTTTTTCGCGGTCTGGGCCGGCGCATCAGGGCATTGGAGGCCCACCACCGGGAACGTGTGGATGCCATCTGCGCTTTTTTCAGAACACCCGCGCCGGCGGTGGCGTGTTTCCCGGCCCTGTTCAGACGGCCGATCACCGATGACAACCGCATGCTGGCAACGGCGGAGGCGCTGGCGCATATCAATCATGCCTTGCGGGAAGGGCGGCTGGAGTGCCGGCCTGAGGGCGGTGTGATGGTCTATGAGGCCGTCTGAACGGCCGTTTTCTGTTTTGACAATCAACACAGGAGCATCGGAAATGAGCGATCTGGGTGGCAAGGTTCTTTTCATCACCGGCGCCAGCCGGGGTATCGGCAAGGCCATAGCCCTGCGCGCGGCGCAGGATGGCGCGGCGGTGGTGATCGCCGCGAAAACCGACAAGCCCCATCGTAAGCTGCCCGGCACCATCCACAGCGCGGCTGAGGAGATCGAGCAGGCCGGTGGCCGTGCCCTGGCGCTGGTGGTCGATGTGCGCGACGAACAGGCCGTGAGCCATGCGGTCGATACGGCGGTGGATCATTTCGGCGGTATCGATATTCTGGTCAACAATGCCAGCGCCATCAGCCTGACGGGAACGCTGGAAACGCCGATGCGCCGTTACGACCTGATGCACCAGGTCAATGCACGGGGCACGTTTCTGTGTTCGCAGAAATGTCTTCCAGCCCTCCTGAAGGCGGAAAACCCGCATATTCTGAACATCTCGCCGCCGCTGAATATGGAGGAATGCTGGTTCGCGCCGCATGTGGCCTACACCATGGCCAAATACGGGATGAGCATGTGCGTTCTCGGCATGGCCGGTGAATTCCGCGCCAAAGGGGTGGCGGTCAATGCCCTGTGGCCGAAAACGGCCATCGACACGGCGGCAATGGCCATGCTCGGCGGGCCGGAAGCGGCGCGCAACTGCCGCAAACCCGCCATCATGGCCGATGCCGCCCATCACATCCTGACCCGCCCGGCGCGGGAGGCCACCGGCAATTTCTATATCGATGAGGACGTGCTGCGTGAGGCAGGGGTGAAGGATTTCAGCATCTATCTCAATGAAGGCGGCAGTGAGGACCGCCTGCTGCCGGATTTCTTTCTCTGACGGTTCGGGCGGCCCCCGGGGCCGGCCATGGTACTGGCGCGACGGGGCGGTCCGTTCCGTTCCGTTCCCCGGAAAAATCCTGTAGGCGGGCGCCTTTTCCGTGACTATGGTAATAAAAATGCTAAATTGCCATAGCTACCGAACGTTCATTAGGGAGGATTGGACGCATGAACGCCCCATGGGTTAAGAAATATCCCCCGGGCCTGGATCCCGAGGCCGCTTTCACGCCCCGGCCGCTGTATACGCTGCTCGATGATGCCGTGGCGCGTTTTCCCAAACATG
>CAYXDL010000079.1:231-6456 GCA_964463775.1 uncultured Hyphomicrobiales bacterium | reverse complement strand
GGACTTTCTTGGCAAGCGCTATGATTACGCCACGCTCGGAGATCTGGTCGATCGTGCCGCCAAGGGGTTTCGCTCCATTGGAGTGAAGCGCGGGGTCAAGGTCGGACTGTTCCTGCCCAATTGTCCGCAATTCGTGATCAGCTATTACGGTATTCTCAAGGCCGGCGGAACGGTGGTGAATTTCAGCCCGCTGTATTCGACCCCGGAACTGCTGCACCAGATTGAGGATTCGCACACCGATATCATGGTGACGCTGAATCTGAAGGCCCTGTATCCGAACATGGCGAAGATGCTGCAGGAAAGCAGGCTGCAGAAGCTGGTGATCGGCACCATGCCCGAGGTGCTGCCTTTTCCCAAGAACCTGCTGTTCCCTCTGGTCAAGCGCGGTGATATTGCCGATGTTCCGCGCGATGAGTGCCATATTCCCTTCCGCCAGCTTCTGGCCAATGACGGGCGCATCGAGGCGGCGGAGATCGATCCGCGAGAAGATGTCGCCGTGTTGCAGTATACGGGGGGCACCACCGGCGTCGCCAAGGGGGCGATGCTCACCCACGCCAATCTGAGCGCCAATACCGAACAGGCGGTGATGTGGTTCACCAATTGCGAGGAAGGCAGGGAACGCATGCTGGGCGTGCTGCCGTTCTTTCATGTCTTCGCCATGACCTCGGTAATGAATTTCTCGATCCGCATCGGGGCGGAAATCGTCATGATGCCGCGTTTCGAACTGGAAGGGGCGCTGGAACTGATCGACAAGCGCAAGCCGACCCTGATGCCCGGCGTGCCGACCATGTACACGGCGATGATGAATCATCCTGATATCGGCAAGTATGATCTCAGCTCGATCAAGGGATGCATATCCGGCGGTGCACCCTTGCCGATAGAGGTCAAGCAGGGCTTCGAGAAGCTTTCGGGATGCAGACTGGTGGAAGGTTACGGGCTGACGGAAACCTCGCCGGTTGTCGCCTGCAACCCGCTTGAGGGGGAAAGCAAGGAAGGTTCAATCGGCATGCCGGTACCGGGCACGCGCATTGTCATCCTCGATCCCGAGGATCCGTCCAGGGAAATGCCGCTTGGCGAGCCGGGTGAGATCTGCGTTGCCGGGCCTCAGGTGATGAAGGGTTACTGGAACCGGCCGGAAGCAACGGAAAAGACCATCATAAACGGGTTTCTGCATACGGGAGACATCGCCTATATGGATGAGGACGGCTATTCCTTCATCATCGACCGGATGAAGGATCTGATCCTCTGTGGCGGCTTCAATGTCTACCCCCGTGTGGTCGAGGAGGCGATCTACCAGCATCCGGCTGTCGAGGAGGTGACGGTGATCGGCATCCCCGATGATTATCGCGGCGAGGCGCCGAAGGCCTTCATCAAGCTGCGTGAGGGCATGACGGCCACGGAAGAGGAAATCATTGCCTTCTGCCGCGAAAGGCTGGGCAAGCACGAAATCCCGCAGGAAGTCGAATTCCGTGACGAGCTGCCCAAGACCATGATCGGAAAATTGTCGAAAAAGGAACTGGTCGCCGAGGAACGCGCCCGTCGTGAGGAAGCCAAGGGCTGAGGCTCCCGCATCCGCACAGCAACAGGCCTGATCAGGCAATAAAAAACCGGGGACATGCGATCCCCGGTTTTTCTTTCCGTTCCTTGCCCGCCCTCACATGGCGCGGATTTCATTGAGGAAACGATCGACTTCCTGACGCAGGGTGTCTGATGTCTGATTCAGGTGTTCCGCCGCCTTCAGAACATCGCCGGAGACCCGCCCGGTTTCCGAAGCAGCCGCCTGCACGGAGGTAATGTTCTGATTGACCTCCTGGGTGCCGCTGGCGGCCTGATTGACACTCTGGCTGATTTCAGTGGTGGCCGCGCTTTGTTCCTCCACCGCACCGGCGATGGCAGTGGCAATGCCGTTGATCTGGGCAATGGTCTCGCCGATCGACTGAATGGCGCCGGCGGCGCCGGTGGTGGCGTTCTGAATGCCGGAAATCTGGGTTGAGATTTCCTCTGTTGCCTTGGCGGTCTGGCTGGCGAGGTTCTGCACCTCGCTGGCGACAACGGCAAAGCCCTTGCCCGCCTCGCCGGCACGCGCCGCCTCGATGGTGGCGTTCAGCGCCAGCAGATTGGTCTGATTGGCGATGTCGGAGATCAGCTGCACCACCTCGCCCACCTTGTTGGCCGCATCGACCAGGCTGCGGACTTCGGCATTGGTTTGTTCGGCATCGCGCACCGCCTTGTTGGAAATATCCGCCGCCTGCGTCACCTGGCCCGAGATTTCATTGATGGAGGCGGACAGCTCTTCGGTCGCTCCGGCGACGGCCTGGACATTGCTCGATGCCATGTCCGAGGCGCGGGAGGCCGCCGATGTCTGTGCGGCGGTCTCATCAGCCGTGCGCACCATTTGCGTGGCGTTCTGCTGAATGCCGATGGCGGCATCACCGACGGTTTCGACCACGCCCTTGACCGTGCTTTCGAAACGCTGCGCCAGTTCATGCAGCAATTTCCGCCGCTGTTCGTTGGCCTCCTGCTGTTTCATTTCCTCCAGGCGATGGCGTTCCTCCTCAGCACGACGTTCCGCGGCCTCGCGTTCCAGGCGTTCCTTTTCCTGCTGGGCGCGCAGTTTTTCCTGTTCTTCCTGCAGGCGCTTGTTTTCGCGCATATTGTCGCGGAACACGCTGATGGTGCGGGCCATTTCACCGATCTCATCCTTGCGGTCGGTGAAGGGGACCTTGACGTTCAGATTGCCGTTGCGCAGGTCGACCAGCGTCCTGGTGATGACGGTAATCGGATTGCTGAATTTGCGGCCGACGATCAGGCCGAGAATGCCGAGCAATACAAGGCCTGCCAGCGTGCCGAGAATCATCTGATTGCGCATTGATTCAACAGGGGCCAGTACTTCGGCCTTGTCGAATTCGGCCACCACCGCCCAGGTGGTTTCCGGCATTTTCAGCGGCTCATAGGCGGCCAGGGCTTCCAGCCCGCGGTAGCTTTTCTCTTCGGTGCTGCCGCTTTCCCCTTTCAGGGCCCGGGCGACAGCCGGGCTCTCCACCTTCTGCTTCAGAATGGTCGCGCTTTTGCTGAAGCGCGAATCGCTGCGCATCAGCCCGTCCGAACCGACGATATAGACCTCACCGCTTTTTCCCAGGCCGGTGGGATTGTTCAGAATGGCATTGATCTGGCTGTCATTGATACGGAAGGCAACAACACCCTTCAGCTCGTTATCCGCAGTGTACAGGGGGGCTGCGAAAAATGCCGAGGGCTCACCTCCGGCCGCGTATTCTGAAAAATCGATGAATACCGCCTTGCCGGGCTTTGGATCGGTCATGGCCTGGGCAAAGGCGCGGCCCAGACCGCTGTCTTTCAGGGGGCCCTTTTTCAGGTCAGCGGCGAAATCATCGCTCTTGGTGGCCGAATAAATGACCATGCCCTTGGGGTTGATTAGGTACAGATCGGCATATTTGCGGGCGATGCGGAAATCGTTGAACCAGGGGTGATACATGCCGTGCATGATGCTGTACATCTGATCATCATCGGCTTCCGCCAGCTTGTCGCGCTCGCCGGCGGGATTGGGGTTTTTCTCGATATAGGAGGTGCGGAGAATTTTTTGCGCATCCGCGCCCATCATCTCGACCGCGCCGTTCAGTTCACTGGCATTGCCGGAAAAGGCCGGGCTGCGGCTCTGAATGGCGACTTCCTGACGAATGGCATCCAGATAATCGGCCACCTGATTCCTGCGTGCATCACGCAGTGCCTCCAGCCTGTTATCGGCCAGATCAGTGACATCGTCTTCAGCGCTTAAATAACTGACAACGCCGGTAATCAGGGATGATAATAGGGCAAAACCGAGAATCAGCAGTGGTAGTTTCACCTTGATGTCGAGGTGAAACCCGCTCTTTTCCTTCTTGCCGGTTGGTTTGGTTGCGGTACTGGTGGCGGCCATCGATGTTCCCCGTCGCGAACAGATTTCATGGATGTTGGGGGGGCTCATGGCAAAGACGGCCATTGAGCCTGCCCCGGGAATTGGGGGCATCATGCGCCACGGAGTTTTAAATTTTCGTAAAACGGTCGTTTGAAGACAGAATTATTCTTGCACGGGGCGAAAAACTTCAGCTGACATGGCCAATTAATGGCAGGGAGTCTGATGTTATTCTATGTTTAAATTCCCATTGTTCGCCAGCTTCCGTCATCCGGCCCTGAAAAACAGGGCGGATAACGGGCAGCGTTCAGGCTTTGTCTTTCGCTTATGCCGCCTCTTTCAGCCCCAGCCGGTTCCATACATCCTTCAGGGAAGAGACCAGATGGGCCATGGCATCGTCATTATGCAGGGGTGTCGGGGTGATGCGCAGCCGTTCCAGCCCCTTGGGCACGGTCGGGAAGTTGATTGGCTGGATATAGATATTGTAATCGCTCAGCAGCAGGTCGCTGGCCTGTTTGCACAATTCGGGATCGCCCACCAGTACCGGCACGACATGGGTTTCGCTGGGCATGAGCGGCAGATTGGCCTCGCGCAGCATGCGCTTCAGGGTTGCCGCACGCTCCTGATGGCGTTCGCGTTCGGCATTGCTGTGGCGCAGATGGCGGATGCTGGCCAGCGCCCCGGCCGCCACTGCCGGGGGCAGGGCGGTGGTGAAGATAAAGCCTGATGCATAGGAACGCACCATGTCGCACATGGCCGCCGATCCGGCAATATAACCGCCAAGGGCGCCGAAAGCCTTGCCAAGCGTGCCGTTGATGACGGTAATGCGGTCCGAAAGCCCGTCGCGCTGGGCGATGCCGCCGCCCTGATGCCCGTACATGCCGACGGCATGAACCTCATCCAGATAGGTAATGGCATTGTATTTGTCGGCCAGATCGCAGAAATCCCTGATCGGGGCGATATCCCCATCCATGGAATAAACGGATTCGAAGGCGATCATCTTGGCCCGGCCCGGTTCGATCTGGCGCAGCAGTTCCTCAAGATGTTCGGGGTCGTTATGACGGAAGATCTTCTTCTCGCAGCCGGAATGGCGGATCCCTTCAATCATCGAGGCATGGTTAAGCGCATCGGAAAGAATGACGCAGTCGGGCAGTTTCCGGGCGATGGTGCTGATGGCCGCCTCATTGGCGACATAGCCGGAGGTGAAGACCAGCGCCGCCTCCTTTTCATGCAGCGCGGCCAATTCGCGCTCCAACTCGCACAGGGCATGGTGGGAACCGGAAATATTCCGCGTTCCCCCGGCGCCGGAGCCATACAGATCGATGGCATCCTTCATCGCCTGCAATACCTTGGGGTGTTGCCCCATGCCCAGATAATCATTCGAGCACCAGACCATGACATCGCAGTCTTCCCCGGCGGAGAAATTACGCGCGGCGGGGAAATTTCCCGCATAGCGCCCCAGTTCCGTGAATACGCGGTAGCGTTTCTCCTTGCGAATGGCGTCGATCGCATCGGTGAATACCTGTTCGTAATCCACGGCTAAGCTCCTTGTCTCTGTGTCGTCAGGCGCCGGGCCCTTGTGCTGGCGCACCTTGGTGCGACACGGCCTGGCCTCCTGCGCATGTGCCGCGGTGGCGGCACGTCCTGATGGAATGCAGGGCTCATGTCTTTTTTCTACTCCCGGGCGCGGAAGAGGTCCAGAGCCGAGAAGGGGAAAGCCGCGTGATTTTCCCCGTTTTGTCAGCTGTCTGCAGATGTCTCAGCCGTTTCTGTGGTTTTTTGTTCTTTTGTGGGGACCGGACCCTGATTTTTGCCTGCTGCCGCGACGGAAGGCACGGCAAGAAGGACATGAATGACCGGCACGATGAACAGGCTGAGCAGGGTGGAAAAGCCGATGCCGCCGATCAGTACCGTGCCCAGCGCGATGCGTGCTTCGGCCCCGGCACCGCTGGCAAGCGCCAGGGGCAGGGCGCCAAGTGCGGTTGACAGCGTGGTCATGATGATCGGGCGCAGGCGGATGCGTGCCGCCAGTGTCGCGGCCTCGATCAGGCCATGGCCCTGCGCCGCGAGCTGGTTGGCGAATTCAACGATGAGAATGGCGTTCTTGGCCGTCAGCCCGATCAGCATGATCAGGCCGATCTGGCTGTAGATGTTCAGGCTCAGCCCCGCAAATTTCAGCGTCGCCAGTGCGCCGGTAACGGCCAGCGGCACGGCGATCAGGATGGAAACGGGGTGCAGAAAGCTCTCGAACTGTGCCGCCAGGGCCAGATAGGCCAGTAACAGGGCAAAGCCGAAGGTCAGGAACAGGGCCTGGC
>CAYXDL010000079.1:0-221 GCA_964463775.1 uncultured Hyphomicrobiales bacterium | reverse complement strand
ATTCCCGGCTCTGCCCGGACAGGATCAGGCGGGCTTCTTCGGGCAATTGGCTGCGTGCCGTCTTTTCGACGAAGGCGAGGGCATCGGACAGGGACACCCCTTCGGCCGGCGTGGCGGTGAAGGAAATGGCGCGCAGCTTGTTTACATGCGTCAGCCGACCCGAGCCCGCCGCTTCCTTGATACGGATCAGGTTGGACAGCGGGATGAGCCGCCCCGAATCC
>CAYXDL010000078.1:0-8225 GCA_964463775.1 uncultured Hyphomicrobiales bacterium | reverse complement strand
CCGGATCGGCATCTACTCGGCCGAGATTCAGGCCCGGGGAATCGGCACCGTGGCGCTGGAATACGATATCCGTTATCGGCGCCCCCTGCGGGCGGGCGAATTCATCACGCTGCGCAGCTCCCTGCTGGGCACCGGAAATAAGACCATCAGCTTCTGCCATCACATGCGCGCCGGTCTGGATGAGGAGCTGGTGGCAACCGTTGCCGTTACCGGCGTTGCCTTCGATCTGAAAAGAAGAAAGGCCATCGCCATTCCCGAAAGCGTGCGCGAGCGCATGGAACCGCTGTTGCCGCGGAAGGTAATGACAACGGATGGGACGGCTTCATGAATGTGGTCATCAACCTGGTTCTGCCCTTCTTCGCCCTGGTCGGCATCGGCTATGCGGCCGTACGCGGCAATCTTATCGGCCGCGGGGGGGTGGAGGGGATCAACATCTTCGTCTTCTGGTTCGCCCTTCCGGCATTGCTGTTCTTCAAACTGGCGGAAACACCGATCGCCGAACAGTTCGATCCCGCTTTCATCCTCGCGCAGATTTCCGCCGATACCCTGACCTATGCCCTGGCAATGGGGCTCGGCTTCCTGTTCTTTTCCTACCGCCCAGCAGAGCTGAGCCTGCTTGGCGCCGAAGCCTCCTTCGCCAATACCGGCTATATGGGCATTCCGCTGATCCTGGGCATTTTCGGCGATGCAGGCACCCTGCCCGCCGTCATGGTGGTGGTGCTCAACAATGTCGTCATTCTGGCCCTGACCATGATGCTGCTGGAATGGACGTCGAGCCGTTCCGGTTCCGCGCTCGAAGGACTGGCCACCGCCCTGCGCAGCCTTTTGCGCAATCCGCTGATCATCGCCATCATTGCCGGTTTCGCCGCATCGCTGCTGGAAATGAAGCTGCCTGAAGCCGCATCGCGTTTCGGCGCCCTGCTCGGCGGGGCGGCAGGACCCTGCGCCCTGTTTGCCCTCGGCGCCACCATCGCCGGCACCAAGGGACAGGGGCAGTGGCAGGAAACCGCCTTTACCGTATTGATGAAACTGGTCATCCATCCCAGCCTGATGCTGGCCTCGATGTTCTTCGTTTTCACGGTGGAACCGATGGCGGCGACCATCGCCGTCATCATGGCGGCCCTGCCCATCGCTGCCAATGTCTTCATCCTCGCCACCCAATACGGTACCCATGTCGGCCCCGTCGCCCGCGGCGTTCTTGCCACCACGACGCTGGCCATCATCAGCGTCTCGGTCATTCTGTCGATCCTCGGCATCGGCTGAAGCACAAGGACCCTCTTTCCGGATACGGCAAACGCCCGGCCATGCCGGGGGCTGGGAAAGCGCTCATGCCAAATAAGGGACCGCATATAATTCACATAAATTATTTGTTTTTAATATGAAATGGACGGATATTTCATCATTGAAACAATTCTCTCCTGCTCCGCTGCCATATTGATCCATGTCATATTTGCGCAGGCTTTCCCGGGATAGTCTCCGTTCGCGTGGAGGTGCTGAAAAACACCATGTTTTTTCAGCACCTCACCTTTCCCCTGTTCTCTGCCGCATCGTCAATCAAGGAGGCGAACATGCGCAAATCCGGAATTTTCATTCTGTTTATCGGGCTGACCGCCGGCATGGCCCTGGCCCTGCCCCGCACCGGCATGGCTTCAGCCCATATGGGCATGAACAACAACATGACGGCCGGCAATGGTCATCTTCGGATGCCCAGCTTCAATGCGCAGCGTGGCCGCAAGCTGTTCGCCAGCAAAGGATGCGTGGTCTGTCATTCGATCAATGGCGTCGGTGGGGAGGATGCGCCGGCTCTGGATGCCGAAACCATGCCCATGCCGATGAACCCGTTCGATTTTACTGCCCGGATGTGGCGGGGCGCCGGCACCATGATTGAAATGCAGGTCGAGGAACTGGGCGATCAGATCGAATTTACCGGCGACGAACTGTCCGACATCATCGCCTTCGTTCATGACGAGAATGAACAGAAGAAATTCTCCCCCGACGACATACCGGCCAATATCGCCAACCTCATGAAGCATCTGGAAAGCGAGGATGAGGAACACGAAAACGAGGAACACGAAAGCGATAGCCAGCAATAAGCAGAGGGCGGCACGCCGCCGGCCTACCGGCAGATGAAGTGCAGCTGATCGAAACGGGCCCGACAGGCACGGACCTCCCCGGCCAGGGCCTCAGGGTTATCCGCGTGCAGGGCACGGGCAATCAGTGCGGCAAGCATGTCCGTGTCCTCCACCCCCACACCCCAGCGAACCAGTTCGGGTGTGCCAAGGCGCAGGCCGTTCATGTCATCCGCCACCGGGGCGGTCGGCAAGCCGATGCCGCAGGCAAGAAATCCGGCGCGACGCAACCTGCGCGCCGCTGTCTGACCGCCGCCGAAAGAGGCTGCCTCGATGGCAAACTGGTGCGAGGCCGTCATGCCCCTTTCCGCCGCGAACACGGGCAAGCCTTCCCCGGCCAGGGCCCGTGCCAGCGCCTGCGATACCGCCACCATGGCGGTGGCATAGGCACGGCCATGCACCTTCCAATCCAGCATCGTCAGGGCCAGCGCGGCTGATTTTGCCACATCGAAATTGGCCGTCATGCCGGGAAAGGCGATAGCATCAAGGCGCTCGGCCAAAGCGGCATCATTGGTCAGCACCAGCCCGCCCGCCGGACCGGCAAGGCTCTTATAGGTGCTCATCGTCATGATATCGGCACCTTGCTCAAGCGGATTGGGCCAGATGCCGCCGGCGATCATGCCGCATTGATGCGCGGCATCGAACAGAACCCGCGCCCCGTGCTCATCGGCAATTTCCCGCACCGTACTCACGGGATGGGGAAACAGGTTGAGACTGCCGCCAATGGTGATCAGCGCCGGGCGGACCCGCCGGGCCAGGTCACGCAGCCCGTCGGTATCGATGGTATAGCCGTCGGCCCGGACAGGAGCATGATGTATCTGCAAACCGTAAAGCCCGGCACAACCGGCGTCGTGATGGGTGACATGTCCGCCAATGGCAGGCGGCGGTGCAATAATGACATCCCCCGGGCGGCACGTGGCCATGAAGGCATAGAGATTGGCCAGGGCCCCGGAAGGAACCCGGATTTCAGCATAGGCGGCGCCAAACACTTCGGCACAGAGTTCGGCACAGATAACCTCGATTTCCTCGATGGCCTCCAGCCCCGTTTCGTATTTATCACCGGGATAACCGAGCGAGGGGCGCGAGCCCAGCCCCGCGGCCAGTACGGCTTCCGCCCGGGGATTCATGACATTGGTGGCCGGATTGAGGTTGAAGCAATCGCGTTCGTGAATCTCGCGGTTGCGTCCGATCAGCGTATCGATACGCGCCGCAGTATCCGCGGCAGCCCTTGCCGCCGTGGCCTCTGCCAGGTGCTGCACGCGATCCTCACAAGCCTTGGGAACCCAACCCCGTCTTTGCAATGCGGTCATATTCTCTCCTGCCGACATTCCCTTGCCCCATCAGAACAGACAGCACCGGCAATGGCAAACCGGATATGTCCGCCGGCGGTTCATTCCGTCCCGGAGCTATCCGTTGGTCCCCGCATGTGCAAGGGCGCGGTTCAGAACCCGTAACGCAGGGAGAGATAAATATTGCTGTTATCGCGCAGCTGACCGAAGAAGGTTGCCTGCGAACGGCCGAGGAACAGATTGCCGCCTGCCTCCACCGTCACATTGTCATTGACCTTGTAGGCCACCTTGGGGCGTAGATAGCCGTCGGTGTCCGAGGGCGAATAGAAGGTGAACAACGACCAGGTGACGTTCTGGTTATGGGTAAGCCAGGTCAGGCGTGCCGTCAGAATATGATGATTCTCATCCGCGGCAACCGAACCCGCAGGCAGGCTGCGCCGATAGGCGCCGTAATCCATCATGTGTTCCAGATAATACTGGACGCCGAGTGTCAGGTTGCGCACCAGCTCCTGCTCGTAGCCCAGAAGGATGCGGGCTTCGGAATTGCGGATAAACGGATCGTCGCCGGCCATATCATCGTGAGAGGCATAATACCCCAGCTCGGCACTGCCGATCCCCTTCCAGAACGGTCCACGCAGACTGGCGCCGAAAACCGACAGGCGGGGAAACAGTGCCGTTCCCGCCGAGGGATTCTGCCCGGCCGGGCTTTTCCAGTAACCGTTATAGGCATAGAGCGCCGCTTCCATGGCGCCGAAATTGCGATACAGGCGTGCCGACCATTCATCATCGTTGAACCAGTCATTCGGCGGAGGTGCGATGATCACGGCATCGCGCCCGGCCACGCGGCCCAGCGTACCGTTGTAAAAGGAAATGCGCTGTCCGTTCTGAAAACGATCGGGATCGAAACGCGGCGCGTAGACGATGTCCAGATTGGCCCAGGGCATGAAGAGCGAGGCCTTCAGCGCATCGGAAGGGGCCTTGAGATATTCCTCGTCACGGCCGCTGAAGAAGGAGACCCAGTCCTTGGGAAACAGATCATTGATGAACAGCAGATCCCCCGTGCCCCAAGTCAGAATCTGCCGCCCGGCCTTGATATCGAGAAATCCGGCCGGTGAGAACACGGCATTGGCCTCGCGCAGATCGAGAAAGCCGTGCCCGGTCTCGGGCTTGAAGGTGCGGCGATCCTCCAGCACGTCCTGGACAAGATCACCCGTCAGGTGAAAGACCGCTCTCTCGGTGAGGAATTCCGCTTCCAGTTGCAGACGCGTTTCCGCCAGGGTCAGATCGCGTTCATGGGCATCCTCGCGCAGCCGGCCACCGAAACGGCCTTCTAGAAACCCGTTCAGCCTGAAAGTTTCGCTACCGAAACCATCCTCGCCCTCTGCGGCAGCAACGTCCTCCTCTGCCGCAGGCGCACCGAGACCGCCGGGCAGGGACGGTTCCTCCTCCGCTGCCGTGCCAAGACCTTTGGGCAGGGAAGGATCATCGTCGCCAAGGCCGCCCGGCAGGGCCGGTTCCTCCGCCGTACCGCCTCCCAGCCCCGCAGGCAGGGAGGGTTCCTCCGCCGCCGGCGTGTTCAGCCCCTGCGGCAGGGTCGGTTCGCCGCTTTGTGCGAACCCCTCGGTACTGGCCCCCGCAATGGCCGTCACCCAGGCCAGAAACAGGCCGAGCGCATGAATGGCATGGCCGATACGCATTCCGTTCCGCCTCAGCGCAGATGCTTGACCGGAGCGCGGCGCAGATAGCGTTCGGAGAAAATATCCTCCGGCGTGCCGCGATTATACTTCACGCCCTTGTAGCTCAGCGTGGTGACGCTGCCGCTTTGCAGATTGCTCATGCTCGATCGGGTAACGGTGGCATAGCCCTGAATATTCTCGACCTTCAGTGCCTTGTAGACGCGGTATTTCTGCCCCTTCTTGTCGAAATATTCGATCTGTACCGGCAGAAAGGTGCTCTTGTGGATATAGGCATCATAATAGGCGAACTCGACGCTGCCGGGGTCCTTCGGCGTGTTGCGGATGATGTAATAGTTTTTGGTGGTCTTGATCAGCTCGTGCTTGTCGAGATCGATATTGCGCCCCGAGACATCCTCATAGAAGAAATCAGAACCGGCAAAGCTGGTGCGCTTGTCGGATGCGGCAATGCGCTTGACCAGATCGAGCGCCGGCAGATACAGCCAGCGGTCATCATCACGATCCAGATGCTTCCACACCAGCAGTGACATCTTGCTGACATCGGCAGGGCGATGGAAATAGACATAGTATTTCTGCTCGCCCCGATAGGCGGCATTGGCCAGATCATCCGTATCCGGGTTGTCGCGGCGCAGAATGGTGAACAGCCGCTTGCGCTCGCGCCCCTGTTTGTCGCGGATCACCATGGACACCCTGGCCCGACCGTCCTTGCCCTGAAAATAGGACACCAGATTGGCATGATGAATGATTTCCATGGCCGAGGGATCTTCCGCCGCCGGCGCGCTTTGCGGCGCCGCCAGCATGACACCGGCAACGGCCATGGCGATGAACCCCGTGCGCAGGGCATTTCTCATGCGGTGATGGATCATGATCAGTCTCCTATACAGGCAGGGTCGGTGGCTTCTTCCGGCTTGGGAAACAGAAAGTTCCTCAGCAGGGTAATCGCCGCCGGCAGGATCATCAATGTCGCCGCGCCCGCCGTCAGCAGAATGGCGGCGATGAAGATGCCGACCGTCTGATACGGCACCAGCGGCGCCAGCAGAAGAGGCATGAAACCGACACCCAGCACCAGGGCATTGCGGGTTATGGCGCGGGCCGGTTCGCCGAACACCTTGTCCACGGCCAGCCTCCAGTCGCCCAGCTCCTCGGTAATGGCGCGCGAGCGGGCGATGAAGTGGATGGCATAATCCACCGCCAGGCCGAGGCTGAGGGCACTGAGCACCGCGATCGGCATGTCGTAATCCTTGCCGATCAGCCCGATGACACCATAGATCAGCCCGATGGTGACGCTGAGCGGAATCATCGACAGAAGCCCCCAGGTGACCGAACGGAACAACACCGCCATCATCAGCAGAACAATGATGAAGCTGCCCGCCAGCGACTGCATCATGCCGCTGACCATCCGTTCCTGCCAGACGACGTTGATGTAGTTCAGCCCGTACCAGCGCAGTCGGATACCCTCGGGCGGCGGGTTCTTGGCTGTGTAATCCTCGATGGCGGCAACCACCTGGCTCATATCCTTGTTATCGCCGCTTTTGAGCTGCACCCAGATATTCGACTTGCGATAGTCAGGGGTCACGAAATGCCACAGATCATCGGGGCGGTGGCTGTTCTGATAGGTCAGCAGGGTCTGCGCCACGGCAGCGGCGCTGTCGGGAATGCGGAATTCCTCCGCCTTGCCCAGCAGCAATTCGCGATGCACCGTCTTGACCACATCGCTCAGCGTGTTGGCCTTGCCGACATGGCCTGTGGCCAGCAGTGCCTGCTGCAGCCCTTCGATATAGCGCAGCACCTCGGGCTGCTTGAAGATCTCCTTGCGTTGCAGCTCGGTGCCGATGAAATATTGCGCCGCATCCCAGGCATCGTATTCCTCATCCGGGGCGGTGTCGGCCTTTTCCTCCACAAAGGCATTCAGAGCCTTCAGCAGGGCGGCCTCGTCCCCGGCCGTGGCGGCAACCTCCCTTGCCTTCGCGCCCAGAACGGAGAATACCCCGGCGGCATTTTCGATGCCCTCATCCGCGGCGTTCTCCTCCGCCTTTTTCAGACGCACGGCAAAATCTTTCAGATAGGCATCCAGCCCCTGGCCGTCATCACCCGGCATCAGGGCCAGATAGGCCATATAGGTGCCGCCGAAATGCTGGTTCAGCACCTTGTCGGCAATGCGGATCGGATGGGATTCCTCGAACCATTTGATCGGGTTGTCATTGATGTTGATCCTGCTGATGCCGTATCCGCCCAGCGCCACCAGTGCCGCCACGCCCAGCATCACCAGCCGCGCATGGCAGTACATGGCCCGCCCCAGGCGTTTCAGCCCCCGGCTCATCATCGTGTCCGGATCATCCGTATCGGTGGGCAGATGGCCGAAATTCTCCAGCTTTTCCTCCGACATCATCATGATATAGGCGGGCACGAACAGGATCGTCAGCAGCCAGGCAAGGAAGACGCCGATGGAAATGAAGATGCCGAACACCTGCACCGGCGGGATGGGCGTCAGGGCAAGGGAGGCGAAACCGACCATCGTCGTCAGGGAGGTGAACAGCATCGGCATGAACAGCTCGCGCATGACCTTGCGCACGGTCAGCCAGCGGTCCCTGGTCTCCTGATAGCGGTCGAAGAATTCCGAAAGAATATGCACCGCATCGAGAACCGCGATCGGCATGACGAAGATCGGGATCATCGAACTCATGATATGGATGGTATTGCCGCTGATCACCAGCAGGGCCATGGTCACGATCGAGGCCACCATGGCAACGATCATCGGCGAGATGATCAGGGTCAGATTCCTGAAGAACAGCCACATGATCAGGAAAATCACCACCATCGCCAGCGGGGCGGAAATCGCCATCTGGATGAACATTTCGACCCCGAAGGTATCCTCGGCGATCGGCAGGCCGGTGATATAGATCTGATCGCCGGTGCCCTTCCATGAAGCGGTTTTCTCCAGCAGCGCCTTGCGCACGCGATAGGAAAGATCCTTCGATGTCAGCGGCAGATAGATGGCGAGCATCTTGCCGTCGCCGCTGACCAGCGTGTCATTGAACATCGGGATCCTCATCGCGCGCTCGCGCACGGCCAGGGCTTCCTCGCGCGTCTTGGGCGGTTCGGGCATCAGCCAG
>CAYXDL010000077.1:0-8267 GCA_964463775.1 uncultured Hyphomicrobiales bacterium | reverse complement strand
GGAAAGCCTATGCCGCGCGGCTGATTGCAGCCGAAGGGCAGGCGGGGGTGATTGCCGCCTGGCGGCGGCGTTACGTGCGGGGGCTGTATTGCTTCCGTATTCTGGATCCCTTGCCCGATCATCAGCGGCGGATTCTTGCCGCCAGCGATCTGGTGGCGCTGGATCTTGTCGCCCGGGACGAGGTCATGCTTTCGCTGCTCGATGACATGCAGGCGCGTGCGCTGATGCATGGATGTGCGGCGATCGATCTGAAACTGCCGACCGGCAGCGACTGGGCGGCTGATCTGGTCCGCGGCATAAGCGGCACTGCCCGCCTGCCGGTCAATGTGCATTTCCGCGATGATGGCCCCGGCGGCCCGGGAAATGCGGATGACGGTGCGGTTCTGCCGCTTTAGGCGGTTTCCCGCCGGATTTTCTCCGTAACAGCTGCGCGCGGCCGGAAGTGTTGCGCGGCGACAATTCAGAACCAGTGCGATTTGGCATAAATGGTCGCCGTCATGCCGGCGCCGCAGAAGGGCTGGTCATGCAGTGCTCCGGCCTTGTCTTCTTCCATTTTCACGATGACCGAGGCGATCTTGACCGGCAGTTGGCGGCGGATGAGATCGACCGGAGGAGAGGGGATGGCATTGCCGATTTCCACCCGGCTGACATTGTGCCTGAGCGCCGTCACCACACCTTTGAAGCTGCCGTCCACCCCCCTGATTTCGACCCTTACCCGGCGTCCGACGGCAAACGCCGCGGCTTCTTTCTGATAAACGAAGGCTTCCACCCAGATATTATCGCATTTCAGGGTGCTGAAGAGCAGTTCTCCGGCTTCCGTCACCTTCTGCCCATGGCTGCGGATCTGCCAGATGCGCTCGTTACCGCCGGCGATGAAGCGCAGGGCGGTGACGTCGCCGTACAGGCGCTCATAAGATTCATAAAGGGCGCGGGCCTGTTCGATGTTCTTTTTCAGCAGCGATATCTCGTTGCGGAGGCGGGCATTGGTTTCCTGATATTCATTGACCCGCGCCAGATAATAATTGAAAACTTGATTGTTTTCCGACTGCAGGCCGCGGCGGACCGCTGTCTTGTTTTCCTCGTTGATCTTTCTTTGTATTTCCAGCGCCTTGAGTTCCTGAAGGCGACTCAGATAATCGGCCTGATTATCCTCCAGGGCGGAATTGGATATGATGCGCTTGGCAAACAGGTTTTCGCTTCTCCTGTAATTGCTTTCCAGATTTTTGGCCATGATCCGGCGCTTTTCCGTGATCGTTTCCAGATACCGGGTCTGCAGCCGGGCAATGTTGGTCATAATCTTTCTGGATTCCTCATATTTCGCCTTATAGGTTCGGATATAGGAATCGTTCGTGCGGATCCGTTCCTCTATGTTCCGGATTCTGCTTGCCGCATTGTTTATTCTGTCGGCAATGTTCAGCATTGTGGTCCTGATGTTCAGGATGCCGGGATCGGAATCGGGCCGGCGCACGATGCCGAAACTTTCTCCGGCCCTGAATTCGGCATCATCCGCCAGCTTGGGCGCGGGGATCCATTCGCCGATGGTATTGGCCTTGTAATCGACCACTTCGGCATTGATGAAAGCCTCGATACTTTCATAGTCGGAGGTGAGCTTGCGCCCCATATAGGCGGCCAGCACCAGCAAGGTCAGGGCGGTGGCGATCCAGATCTTTTTCACGGCAATCCTCTGCTCTCGGCCATAGGGAGCTCACGCTTTCATTGCCGTTTGCACACGTTGACGGAACTGCTCCGCATAAGCTTCCGTATCCGTGTTCAGATCGGGAAAGAGTTCCAGCAGGCGCGCTGTCGGCACCCATCCCTCCCGGACCAGCCAGGGGCGGCCGAGGGTGAAGTCAACCACGGTATTCACCCGGTCCTTGTGTTCTGCATAGGCCTGGGCGATTGTCGGGCCGCCATCGAGGATCAGATCGACCTTATCGCCGATATCACGGCGTGCCTTGTCCAGTGAGACGAAAATATTCCCCTGTCCGGAGATATTGGCCGATGTGCCGGCCAGCGGGCGGCCGTATTCGCGGGCAATCAGGCCGAAATCGCGGTCCGAACTGACGGTGACGGCCATGGTCGGCAAACCGCTGACCAACTGGCGGGGAAACTGATTACGGTGCCTGAAGATGAAATTGATTTCACCGGGCAGAAGGGCATCCAGCGCCTTCAGCGGAAAGCCCTCCGGCAGTTGCGCATGAACGGGAATATCGACGACACGCGGCACGGCCACGCAAAGCGGTCCACTCTGGCGGCGCTTCTTGACCTCGAATACTCTGCGCACCGCTTCCTCATTGGTGGCATCGCAGATCAGGATATAATTGGTGACCGTGGGGGAAATCACCAGCCCCCCACGGTCCAGCACCTCCAGCGTCCGCTCCAGAAACGGTTCGCTGGTTTTCAGGACAGGTATGTTTTGCGGCATATGCACCTCTTCATTCGGCTGCGGCGTTGCCTGCGGGACTGGCTTTTCTGCGCGGTGCCCGTTCCACCTCCGCCGGTTTGATGTTGAAGAAACTGACGGCGTTGTCGCAGAGGATTTTCTTCTTAGCCTCATCGGAGACATCGCTGCGTTTGCGCAGATCGATGAAGGAATGGGACAGCTCATCCTCGGCCGTGTGGACATGCGGGAAATCCTGCCCGCCGAGCAGGCGGCCGGCCCCAAGGGATTTGATCAGCTCCGGCAAATTGTCCTCATCGCCGCCGGCGCCGAAATAGATCTGGCATTCCTCCAGATAATATTCCGGTTCACGCAGGGCGGGCCATGGACGCGCCGCCGCGGTGCTGCGCCATTGCTTCATGCGTTTGAAGGCGACGGGAAACCAGTCGATACCGCCTTCGATCAGGCCGACCTTGAGGCCGGGATAGCGGTCAAGAATGCCGCCGCCGACGAAACTGAACAATCCCATGACGAGGCAGAAATCGACGCCGATGCATACGGCTGCCGCCGGGCTGTCGCAGGAGGCGAGCAGGGAATCATGCCCCCAGCCGAGATGACAGCAGATCGGCATCTGCAGATGCTCCGCCGCTGCCCAGAAGGGATCGAACATCCGTTCATGCAGGAAGGTGTCTCCCGCCGTTCCCAGTAACATCACCCCGGCCGCACCCATGGCATGGGCCCGGCGCATTTCCTCAACCGCCGCGGGCACGTCGCGGATCGGTACCGTGGCGATCCAGCGCAGGCGCCCGCCGGAATTGGCGGCCCGTTCGGCGATATAGTCGTTGTAGCAGCGCATCAGCGCCGCTTCATACTGCAGATCCTTCGTCAGATTCTGCAGAAAGACCGTGGGATAGACGATATGCACATCGACGCCGTGGCGATCCATCGCTTCCAGCCGGGCTTCGGCTGTCATGATTGCCTGTTCCTCGACCGTGGCATCCTTGGCCAGGCCGAATTTGGCCAGCACCGGGCTGCCATGGCAGGTATGGCCATGGCCCATGCGCCGCGGCATCACGTCGCCGTCGATGAACCAGTGCATGTCACGTTCCGGCCGGTCCGGTATGGTGTCGATCCTGATCATGACCGGTTTGCGCGGGGCGTATTCCTGGGCGATATAGTCCCACACCACCGGATGTTCCTCGACATGGGTGTCGCTGTCGATGACGAGTTCGGTTTCAAGCAATGTCATGTCCCGCATCCTCCCTCATGCACTGCGTGCGGTAAGCGGCGCCTCATCGACACCTAAAGAAGTAACATTAAAGTAATAGTCTTGCAACTTATGCCAATGGGTCATGAAGCGGTCGATAACCCGGATGCCGCTTTTCTCCAGATCCGGTACATCCGCGCCGAATTTTTCGATCAGATCGCGTTCGGCATCGGCATGGGCATCATCGCCGGCATGAACGGCGAACCATTCGAGGTCCTCGTCGCTCAGGCCGAATTGCCGGCGCAGTTGTTCGAGAACCATGGTGATGACTTCCGCCGTCTGGCTTTCGCCGGCATACATTGCGGCCAGTACCACCACCGGATGTTCCCTGGTGCAGATATCCTTGATTTCATCCACATAGCGCTGAACGGCATCGCCGGGGGGTGTGTTCGCGATTTCGCTGTCGCTGGCACCCATGGCCTTGGCGAAACGGCCCATCAGCGTGTAATGGGCATCGCTGCCCGAGCGCAGGCTCGTTTCCTCATCGACGAGCTGATCGACCATGAAGCGGCGGATTTCGACGTTATCCGCACGCGCATGCAGAATGGAGAAAATCGGAATCTGCAGATAGGTCTGGTGATATTTCTGGATAGCCCAGTTTTTCAGCCCTTCACGGCCGGCCCTGCCGTCGAGGACAAATTTCGTCCACGAATGACGGGTGTATTTGCGCTTCTGGATTTCCTCATCGAAGCGGCGCAGGCTTTCCGATACGCTGTTTGCCATTAGTCCCTCCTGTATTAAGAAAGCGGCCCGGGGACCGCTCAGGTCCTCGCCCGCTGGTTGCCGGAATCCGCGCGCAGCCTTGCAAGCGAGGATTCCAGCTTCGCGCAGTTGATGCCGCGCCGTTTTATTTCCAATGTGCGAAGGTCGATCATCGTCGTTGCCATGCGTTGGGGGTTCTCATAACGGGCAACGCCGTGATTGATGAACAGATCGACCCCTTCGATGATGCTTTCCGCCAGATCTTCAGGCCGGTAGCAGTTCCCCTGACCACTGAGATTGCCGGACGATCCGGCCAGCAGCCGTCCGTCATCGAAAGCGCGTTCAACCAGTGCTTCGAGAAACGTGCCGGGCCTGAGGAACACGGCCACCGAACGCTCATGACTGGATTGGTTTCGCACAAAGGGCGGCAGGGACTGCCACAAGGTGCTGTCCTCGTTCAGATCGCCGATGACGGACAGGGTCGTCCAGCGCATCTGTTCCCCGATCCAGTCGAGGGTCCGCGCATCGATCCCCGGACATAACTGCTGCAGGATCGCCATATTGCCCGGAACCACACAGGGGTTGCTTGCGGGGCGTCCCTTCAGTTCATACATCCGCCTGATCGCTTCTTCCGAGCAGCCGACAAAGCCATAGCCGATATCCAGCTTGACCAGGATCAGCCCGCCACGGGCCATAACCGCATAGGCTTCCTCAAGCTCCTGCGGGGTATGGTGCGGCGTGTTCAGTGTGTTTTCCGCTGTCTGCTCCATTCCTTGTTCCTTTTTATGGCCGTATTCCTTAGCCGGCGGCTTCATGTCGTTTGTCGGGAACGGCGCCCCGCAACTGCGGCAATACCGTGGGAACGATGCCGCCTGCCGCCAGGATCGATGCGGCGACACCCTCGGGCGCCTTGCCCTGAAAGTCCCGGCCGCTGGCGGTATGAGTGATGATCCCTGTTGCGAGATCGATGCGTAACGGGCTGCCGTCGGTGGCCAGATCGAAGAAGGCCTCATCGGCGACGGTCAGGGTCGGCAGGCCTTCGTTCACCAGATTGCGCCTGTGGGTTGCGGCGAAACTTCTGGCGATGATCAGCCTGACCCCGGCGCCGATCAGGGCCCAGGCGGCATGTTCCCGGGCCGAGCCGCTGCCCCAGCCGTCTCCGGCGACGATAATGTTTTCTCCTCCGGCGCAGCGCGTGGCCATGTCGGGGCGAAGATGGGCGAAGCAATGACGGCCAAGTTCCTGCCAGTCCGACAGGTTGCAGAATTCGCCGGGAATGATGGCATCCGTATCCACGTGATCGCCAAAGCGCTGGACACATCCTTCGATGACGCCCTGCATGCGTGCCCCGGGTTTTTCCTGCCCATCACCGGCGGCTGAGGGCGGTTTGACTCTGGCATAGCGGATCGTTTCACGGCCGCTTGCCGCCGGATGGGACGGCGGACGACCCAGAATGCTGCGGTAGCGGTCCTGATCGATTTCATCCAGAAGAGGGCGGGGATCGGTGATCGTGAGCGATGCGGAACTGGCAGCCACAGCCGCTGCCCCGGACAGCCAGGCCAGAGAACCCTTGCCCATGCGGTTGCGGTAGTTGCGGTTCTGCGAGGACAGCCAGATTTCGCCATCGCCGGCACGCTCGGAACCGACGCCAAGGCACAGATGGCAGCCGGGTACTCCGATGCGGAAACCGGCGCGTTCAAAAACGGCGATAAGGCCGGCATCGGCAAGGCGCCGGTGTATCGCCAGATCGCCGGGAACGACGAGGCGTTTTTCACTCCTGACCGGGCGCTGCCCCTTTTCCCACATCTTCTCCAGCACCAGCGCGGCGAGGACCAGCTCCTCTTCCGTCGTCGTGCAGGCACCAATGAAGCAACCGCTGAGCGGCTGGCCGATGACCCGGTCCACATCGCAGACATTGTCAGGCGAGAAGGGGCGCGCGATTTGCGGTGCTAGGTGATGAAGGTCGATATCGAAAACATCCGCATAGGGCGCGTTTTCATCGGCCTTCAGGAAATATCCCTGCGCCGGCTCGCGCCCCTGCCGGCGGAGAAAATCCGCGGTTTCGCCATCGGGGGTGAAAATGCCGCTCATGCCGCCGAGTTCGGCGGTCATGTTGCAGATGGTAAAGCGCATATCCGTGGAAAACCCGCCTGCCGCCGGGCCGCCATATTCGACGCAGCGTTCCTGTGCCCTGCGGTTGCGTCCTAAAAGACCAAGGGTGCGCAGCACGATATCCTTACCCGTCAGTCCGAAGGGGGGCTGGTCGTGATAGTTGACGGCAATGGCCTCAGGCACTTCCAGCCAGGTTTCGCCGGTAATGGCGGCAATGGCGACATCGGCACCGCCAAGGCCGATGGCGAAGGCACCGAGGGCACCATGGGATGTGGTGTGCGAATCCGCGCCGACGATGATTTGCCCGGGCAGGCAATGGTCTCTGTAGAAGCGCGTATGCATGATGGTTTCATTGGCATCATAGAAAGCCGTCAGCCTATGCCTGGCGGCGAAGTCTCTTGACAGGCGCACCAGCCGTTGTGTCGTGGGCTCGCGCCTCAGCGTGAGCGGATCGACCGTGTGATCGATGGCCAGGTAAAAGTGTGCCGGATCGTGCAGCGGCGGATTGCCGAGACGCTCAAAAGTGCGCATCATGCCATTGAGCGCCAGTTCCGAGGCCATGATCCAATCAACGCCGATACGGATGCTGCGGCCCGGAAGCGGCAGCCCGCCGCCGAATTGGCGCCGGGCCAGTATCTTCTGGGTCAGGGTCAGCGGCGGCGTCATTGGGCGGCCCCCGCATTTTCCATGGCGCCGTCCTCCGCCAGGGCCTGCGGGCGGCATTCCTGAACGATGCGGTGCAGTTCATCATCCCCGAGGAGGGCGCGGGCGGTCTTGGCGGTGGCCAGAACCTTCGCCATGCACCGTTCGCGCAGATTTGCCGTCATGTGCGGATAATGACGCCGCAGCCAGTATTGGACATTGTGGCGCCCGGACATGAAACCGATTTCGATCTGCTGTTCACGCCCGAGCAGCGAGGCCGGCACCGCCGAATAAACCCGGTCGGCAAGCCATGGATCGCCCTGTTCAAGAGCCTTGACGATGGCTGCGGCATGAACACCGGTGGCGGTGCGGAAGGCATCGTCCCCCATCATCGGGTAATTGACCGGCAGCGGCGCATTGCACCATTCATGAACGCGGCGGCAATATTCGGGCAAGGCATCCAGATTGCGCCCGGTTGGCCTGCCGCGCAGTTCTAGATTGACCAGCAACTGATCCAGGGCGGTATTGCCGATGCGCTCCCCGATCCCCAGGCAGGTGGCATGAATGCGATCGGCCCCCGCATCGGCCGCCGCCAGGGCATTGGCCAGGGCCAGTCCGCGATCGTTATGGCCGTGCCAGTCGAGGCTGGCGCCGGTGCCGCTCTCATCGATCAGTTGCCGGGCGAAGCGGATCAGCGCCCTGACGCCGGAAGGCTCGGCATGGCCGACCGTATCGGCCAGGCATATGCCCGTAGCCCCGGCATCCAGCGCGGCACGGTAGAGATCGCGCAGATCCTCGGGGCGGGAACGTGTGGTATCCTCGGTGATGAACATCACCGGCGCCCCGCCCCTGACGGCGGCAGAGACGGAATCCGCCGTCAGCCTGACCAGGTCGTTCATTTTCCAGCCTTCGGCGAACAGGCGCATGGGGGATGAGCCAAGGAACATACCGGCCGTCATGGTGCTGCCGCTGCGCTCGCAGGCCTCCAGATGGGCGCGGATATCATCCTTGTGGGTTCTGACACCGGTTACCGGCACGGGGTCAAGGCCTTCGCGCTGCAGAAAGGCGGCCAGCGCCGCCACTTCGGCGCAGGCCCGTTCGCCGGCACCGGGGAGCCCCAGCACCACCCCATCGACACCGACGCGATGGGCCAGGCGCAGCAGT
>CAYXDL010000076.1:0-8291 GCA_964463775.1 uncultured Hyphomicrobiales bacterium | reverse complement strand
AAGCTTCTGGTCGCTTTCAGTGTCGGGCTGATGGGCGGGCTTGCGGTCCATGTCATTCAGCGGGCAGGCGGGCTGAAGGCCGTGCTTCGTCCGGGTGTCGGCGGCGGTTGTTCCGGCGGTTGTACGCCGAAGAACACGGGCATGGTGCAATGGCGTTTCTGGCGGGAAGGGCCGCGGCGGCACATTTTCCGCCAGTCGGTTCTGGCCAATATGCTCTTTCTTGGCAAATGGCTGGCCCTGGCCTTTTTTATCGAGAGCCTGATGCAGGTCTATCTGCCTGGCGAGGAGGTCGTTAAATTCCTTGGCGATGGCGATGCGGGCTCGATACTGCTGGCGGCGGTTCTTGGCGTTCCTGCCTATCTTAACGGATATGCCGCATTGCCGCTGGTCGGCGGTCTGATCGAACAGGGCATGGCGCCGGGGGCGGGAATGGCGTTTCTGATCGGTGGCGGGGTGACCAGCATTCCCGCGGCCATGGCTGTTTGGGCGCTGGCCCGTCTGCCGGTGTTTTTCACCTATCTGGCCCTTTCCCTGACAGGGGCCTTTCTGGCGGGCCTGGCCTTTCAGGCCTGGTCGGCCATCTGAAATTCGTTTCCGTGGTGTATTGTGTTGTTTTGATCTTCCCTGTGATCATGTTCCGGCCCCGGCAATATCAACCGGGGTCGGTTCATGATCCTCTGCTTCAGAACAGCAGACGCGCGCCCAGGCTGATGAGCGTATTGGTATAATCGAAATTCGGCTGATTGGAATTGACGACGCTGCGTGAAATATTCGTAAACAGGGCCCATTCCCCGTTCAGGGGGATCTCGCCGGACAGGCCCAGGCGCCATTCCTCGTCATAACGGCGGTGCAGGGGGTCGATGGTCAGATCTATGCCCCGGTAGGCCTTGGTCTGGCGTGTGACGGCCAGGGACACCTTCCAGGGGGAGGGCAGATCCTGCAGTGGCGAGGCAAAGCCAACGGCCCAGAAGCCGGTTGCGGCAAGTTGACGATAGCTGTTCGAGGAAACCCGGGCGGTGCGCAGAAGGTAGCGCAGATTGATGCCGATGCTGCTTTGCCGGTTCGTCTGGTGGCGGAATGTGGCGGAAATCTCCTTGTCCAGACTGTCCTGCTGGCTGTTGCGCGGTCTGTCGGCACTGTTGCGGTAGATGTTCTGGCGCAGTTGCATGTCAAGGCCGAGCGCATTGCGGGTGCCGATGGGAATTTCCGCTTCAATGCCGCCACCGAAAGAGGCTGAGTAGGTTGAATTCTCCAGCCATGTGTAGTCGGCCTGGCCATAGGGGCGGACGAAGACGCCTTCCAGAAGGTCGGGCGCAAAGGCCGTGCGCGGGCCGGAGCTGAGGCGCAGGTAATACAGGTCGAGCTGTTCCTGATCCTGCTGCTTGGCTTCGTAGAAGCTAATGCGGGTGTCGATTTCGCTGCGGTCCTGGCGCTGCAGGTCATAGCGGTGGCGCAGATCGATGGCGGAGAAAAGATTGTAATCGGCCTGCTGGGTGAATTCGTCATTCAGGGTGGCGATGACACCGCCGACCAGTACGGCCGGGGAGCTGGGGCCGCCATTGGCGTTGCTCTGATAACGGGCGCCCATGGCGATGCTGCCAAAGAACTTGTGCCGCGACAGGCGCTTATTGGCTTCGCTCAGATAGATTTCCACACGGTTGCGGAGTTTCTCCGGCATGTCCTTTGCGCGCAGGGCTTCCTGCAGGTAACTGCGGGCGATGGCATAGGAGCCGATGCGGAAATACAGCACCCCCAGTTCCAGACGTACGCGGGGCAGGTCGGGGTTGATCAGCAGCATGCGTTCAAGGGCGGAAATCGCACCCTCGAAATCGCCGTAGCGCATGGCCAGTTCGGCGAATGCAAAGGTGATGTCCAGATCACCGGGATTGTTCAGCATGCGCTGAAACGCAGCCTCGTAAGCATCTTTCAGTGTGGGGTCCGGCAAGGCCGGGTCCGCTGTCGTCTTTGCGGAGGGAAGTGTACTGCTCTGCGCCCTGGCATCGGAGGCAATGCCATCGGCAGCGGAGAGAACGGCAAGGGCGGAGACCAGCACAGGGCCGATCTTCGCGCTGCTTTTCTGCCGCCGTATCCGGAATATCACCTGTGTCCCCATCTCATCGAATGGCTTATCAATGCCATTTCAGAGCCCCGCCCATGCCCGGAAGAATAAGAACGGGTGTCTTTTTATTCAACCATTTATCGTGCCCGCTTATTGTGCGGTGCTTCTGCCTTGTTCATCCGTGGCGATTCCGGCACGCTGTAATTCCCGGCCAATCCGCCCGCCAAGCCACAGGAAGAACATGCGGAAATCGCTGATCAGCGACCACAGGGGATAGCGGAAGGTGGCGGGGCGGTTGTGTTCGATCAGAAAATGTCCGACCCAGGCGCAGCCATAACCGATCAGTATCGCCGCTCCCAGAAGAGGCAGGGATGACAGGGCGATGGCGGCACCGAGGAAGACCAGCGCCCCGGCGCTGCCAATGTAATGAAGGGCACGGCATGCAGGGCTGGCATGTTCACGCAGATAGAACAGCCAGAATTCGTCATAGTTTCTGATCGTCATGGCTTCTCCTCCCGCCTGTCATGGCGGCCCGCCGGTGATCCTTTTGGCCGGCAGGTCGCCTCTGTCTTTATTCTTGTATCCTCTTGTCTCAGCTTAGCAGGTTTTTCCTGGGGCAGGAAAAATTCGTGCTTCGTGAGGGAAGGTGTTGACGTTTACGTAAACGTAACATAGCATTCGGCCAATAAACCCATGGGTGGAGGGATCCGATCATTACGGACAGCAGCAGCAAGCAGGAAGAATTCAGCATCACGGACCTGGCCGAGGAATTCTCGGTCACGCCCCGGACTCTGCGCTTTTATGAGGACAAGCAATTGCTCGCCCCCCGCCGGGTTGGCATGAACCGCATCTATTCCCGCCGGGACAGGGCGCGGCTGAAGCTGATCCTGCGCGCCAAGCGCCATGGTTTCAGCCTGGCCGAGATCAAGGAAATTCTCGATTTATACGATGCAGGCGATGGTCAGGTGTCGCAGGCCAAGGTATCCTTGCTGAAGGCGCGAGAGCGTGTCGCCGCGCTGGAGGTTCAGCGCCGCGAACTGGATGAGATCATCGACGAGCTGAAATCCTATATCCGCTACGTACAGGGATGGCTGCGCGATAAGGGGATTGAGACCGAAGGAGACGGCGATGCCGGTGATGTCGGTTCGGGCCAGAATGGCCCTCCGGATATATGCCGCCCGCTGAGGGATCGTAAGGTTTCAGAGTTCGAGGGGTAGGATTGAGGCCCCGAATATCATGAGAGGCCCGGGTGGCCTTGACAGGCAGATATGGTGACCATAACTTCTACCGAACGGTCGTAAGGTTACCTGGAACAGCAGGAGCGAAAGCAGATGAAAAACGTTGTTATAGCCGGTTACAAGCGTTCACCCTTTACCTTTGCCCGCAAGGGGGCTTTGGTAAAGGTTCGTCCGGATGAACTGGCCGCGCAGGTGGTGCGGGGGCTGGTGGAGGCCAGCGGCGTCAATGCCGAGGATCTGGAGGATGTCATCATGGGCTGCGCCTTCCCCGAGGGGGAGCAGGGCTTCAATGTCGCCCGTATCGTCTCCTTCCTGGCCAAGCTGCCCATTCACGTTGCTGCTACGACCGTCAACCGTTTCTGCGGTTCCTCCATGCAGTCGGTTCACATGGCCGCGGGTGCGATCCAGATGGGCGCGGGCGATGTGTTCATGTGTGCCGGCATTGAAAGCATGAGCCGGGTACCGATCGGCGGTTTCAACCCGTCGCCCCATCCGAAGCTCTATGCCGAATACCCCCAGGCCTATATCTCCATGGGCGATACGGCGGAAAATCTTGCCAAGAAATACGGCATCTCCCGCAAGGAGCAGGAGGAAATGGCCGTCGAAAGCCATCGCCGTGCCGCGGAGGCACAGGCCGCGGGCAAATTCAAGGATGAAATCGTTCCCATCCATGACGGCGACAAGGTGATCGATCAGGACGGATGCATCCGTCCCGGCACCAATCTTGAGGATCTGGCCACGCTGAAGCCCGCCTTTGATGCCGAGGGCACGGTGACGGCGGCGACCTCCTCGCCGCTGACCGATGGCGCTGCCGCCGTTCTGGTGTGTTCCGAGGAATATGCCGATGCCAACGGGCTGGACAAGATCGCCCGCATCCGCTCCATCGCCGTTGCGGGCTGTGCGCCGGAATATATGGGTATCGGCCCGTCTCCGGCCTCTGACAAGGCACTGAAGCGTGCCGGAATCACGCTCAAGGACATTGACCTGATCGAACTGAACGAAGCCTTTGCCGCCCAGTCCCTGGCGGTGATCCGCGAATCCGGCTTCGATTATGGCATCACCAATATCGATGGCGGCGCGCTGGCCCTTGGCCATCCGCTGGGGGCGACGGGGGCGCGCATCGTCGGCAAGGCCGCAACCCTGTTGCGTCGTGAGGGCAAGAATCTGGCGCTTGTCACCCAGTGCATCGGCGGCGGTCAGGGCATTGCCACCGTGCTGGAGGCCTGCTGATCATGGCTATCGGAAAAGTTGCCGTTATCGGCTCTGGCGTGATGGGGGCGGCGATAGCCGCTCACGCCGCCAATGCGGGGGCAGATGTCGTTCTGCTCGATATCGTTCCGGAAGGGGCGGAGGATCGCAGCACGCTTGCCAGATCCGCCATTGCAAGGATGCTGAAAACCAAGCCCGCCCCTTTCATGCACAAGCGCAATGCGAAGCGGATCACGCCGGGCAACCTTGAGGACGATCTCGGCCTGCTGGCCGATTGCGACTGGATCTGCGAGGCGGTGATCGAAAATCCGGATATCAAGCGCGATCTCTATGGCCGCCTTGAGGATGTGCGCAAGGATGGTTCGATCGTCACTTCCAATACCTCGACCATGCCGCTGTCGGTGCTGACTGAAGGCATGCCGGAAAGATTCCGTCGGGATTTCGCTATTACCCATTTCTTCAACCCACCGCGTTACATGCGCCTGCTCGAACTGGTGGGTGGTCCTGATACCCGCCCTGAGGTGCTGGAGGAGCTGCGCAGCTTCTGTGACGTTTCCCTGGGCAAGGAAGTGGTCGATTGCCGCGACACGCCCGGCTTCATCGCCAACCGCATCGGTATTTACTGGTCGCAGGTGGCGATGGCCAAGGCCTACGATCTGGGGCTGAGTGTTGAGGAGGCCGATGCCATTGTCGGCAAGCCGATGGGCATCCCCAAGACGGGTATTTTCGGCCTCGCCGATCTGACCGGCATCGATCTCGGCCCCCATGTCATTGCCAGCATGCTCAAACTGTTGCCGGAAACGGATGCCCTGGCCCAGGCCTATGATCCGGAGCATGGGCTGAAGAAGCTCATGGATAAGATGATTGCCGAGGGTTATACCGGGCGCAAGGGCAAGGGCGGTTTTTACCGCATGCGCAAGGAAGGCGGGCGCAGGATCAAGGAAGCGCTCGATTTCAGGACAGGCGAATACCGCCCGGCGGAAAAGCCGCAGCTTCCCTCGGTCAAGGCGGCGGGGCGCAACATGCGTGCCCTGTGTGAATTCGATGACAAGGGCGGGCGTTATGCCTGGGCGGTACTCTCGGCGGTGCTGAGCTACAGTGCCTCACTGATCCCTGAGATCGGCGAGGATATCGATGCCATCGACCGGGCGATGAAGGCCGGTTATGCCTGGAAATGGGGCCCGTTCGAGCAGATCGACATGCTCGGCGTTGAATGGTTCGTCTCCCGCCTGGAGAAGGAGGGCCGGGCGGTACCGCCCCTGCTGAAGGCCGCGGCCGGACGCCCCCTTTACAAGGAGGAGGGCCGCGCACGCTATCGTATGACCCTGTCGGGCGATTATGCCGAAATTCCGGTGCCCGAGGGGGCCTGGATGCTGGCCGACATCAAGCGCGGCGCCGAGCGCATTGACGGCAATCGCTCCGCCAGCCTGTGGGATCTGGGCGACGGGGTTGCCTGCCTCGAACTGCATTCGAAGATGAATTCCATCGATGACAAGATGGTGGAGATGTTCGTCAAGGCCGGCAAGATCGACAAGCGCGGCTTCAGGGCGCTGGTCATCGGCACCGATGCGGATAATTTTTCGGTTGGCGCCAATCTTGGCGTGGCGCTGTTCGCGGCCAATATCGGCCTGTGGCCGGTGCTTGAGGGGGCGATCTCCAATCTGCAGAATGCCCTTATGGGGCTGAAATACGCACCCTTCCCGGTTGTTGCCGCAGTCGGTGGCATGGCGCTGGGCGGCGGCTGCGAGATCGCCCTGCATACGGATGCGGTGCAGGCCCATGCCGAAACCTATATGGGGCTGGTCGAAGTGGGTGTCGGCCTGCTGCCCGCCGGTGGCGGCTGCAAGGAGATGATCACCCGCGCCGTTTCCAACCGCAAGCGGCCCGGCGGGCCGATGCCGCCGGTGGCGCAGGTGTTCGAGATCATCTCGACCGCCAAGGTTTCGACCTCGGCGGAGGAGGCCCGCGATCTCGGTTTCCTGCGGCGTACCGACCGCATCACCATGAACCGCAAGCGCCTGATGGCCGATGCCAAGTCCCGGGCGCTGGAACTGGCGGAAGGCTATGTGGCGCCGGAGCCTGTCGAACTGTTCCTGCCGGGGCCGACCGGGCAGGCGGCGCTGGCGCTGGCTGTGGATGGCTTCGTCAAGTCGGGCAGGGCAACGGAATACGATGCCGTGGTCTCCGCCGAGGTGGCGCGCGTCATCACCGGCGGCGATACGGATATCACCGAGCCGGTGAGCGAACAACAGCTTCTCGATCTGGAACGCGCCGGATTCATGAAGCTTCTGCACAATGAAAAGACGCTTGAACGGATGGAGCACATGCTCACCACCGGCAAGCCGCTGCGCAACTAGGGAGTGAACGATGCCAACCTATACTGCGCCGACCGATGATTACAAATTCCTGCTGCATCAGGTGTTCAACCTGCAGAATCAGGCCAATGTGCCGGGTTTTGAAGAGGCGACGCCCGATCTGATCGACGCCATTCTCGATGAGGGCGGTAAGTTCCTTTCCGAGGTGATCGCCCCTCTCAACCAGGTGGGCGATCGTGAGGGCTGTGTCTGGAAGGACGGCGAGGTGACGACCCCTCCCGGCTTCAAGGAGGCTTATGATCAGTATTGTGAAAGCGGCTGGAACGGCCTGACGGCCGATCCGGAATATGGCGGGCAGGGGCTGCCGCATGTGCTGGGCACCGTGTTCAGCGAGATGATCAGCAGCGCCAACCTGTCCTTCGGCATGTATCCGGGGCTGACCCATGGCGCCTATGAGGCCATCGTCCGCCACGGCTCCGAAGAGCAGAAAAAACTCTATCTGCCGAAGATGGTCAGCGGTGAATGGACCGGTACCATGAACCTGACGGAGCCGCATTGCGGCACCGATCTCGGCCTGATGCGTACCAAGGCCGAACCGCAGGAAGACGGCACCTACCGGATCACGGGGACGAAGATCTTCATCTCCGCCGGTGAGCATGACATGAGCCGGAACATCATCCATCTGGTGCTGGCCAAGATCCCCGGCGGGCCGGAAGGCATCAAGGGCGTCAGCCTGTTCATCGTGCCGAAGTTTCTGGTCAATGAGGACGGATCCCTGGGCGAGCGCAATGCAGTAAGCTGTGGCTCTATCGAGGAGAAGATGGGGATTCACGGCAATTCGACCTGTGTGATGAATTATGACGGCGCCGTTGGCTATCTGGTCGGCCAGAAGCACAAGGGCATGCGGGCGATGTTCACTATGATGAATGCGGCCCGCCTCGGCGTCGGCATTCAGGGGCTCAGCCAGGCCGAGGTCGCCTATCAGAACGCCGCCATCTATGCCCGTGAGCGCCTGCAGGGGCGTTCGATCTCGGGGGCGAAGAATCCGGATCTGCCGGCCGATCCGATCATCGTTCATCCCGATGTGCGGCGCATGCTGCTGACGATCCGTTCCTTCACCGAAGGGGCGCGTGCGCTGGCCACCTGGATCGGCATTCAGATCGACCTGGCCGAAAAGCATCCCGATCCGCAGGTGCGTAAGGAATGTGAGGATCTGGTCGCGCTGGTAACCCCGGTGGTCAAGGGCTTCCTGACCGATGCCGGTTTCGAATCCACCGTCATGGCGATGCAGGTGCTGGGCGGTCACGGCTATATTCGCGAGCACGGCAGGGAACAGTTTGTGCGTGATGCGCGCATCACCCAGATCTATGAAGGGGCCAACGGGATTCAGGCGCTGGATCTTGTCGGGCGCAAGCTGCCGCAGGGCTTCGGCAGGCTGTTGCGGCGCTTCTTCCATCCGCTGCTCGATTT